>PLBX01000173.1 GCA_003135495.1 Acidobacteriaceae bacterium
GACTGATGAAGGCTGGCGCCGGGACGGTTGAGCGAGGCGCTGCGCTTCCCTTCCGGCCTGCTCCGTTGTGGGCCACTTTGACCGCAACTTTCTTTGGTGTGGGGCGACTCAAACCGGGGCCCGGGACTTGGGGTTCGTTGTCCACAATTATTTTGTGGGGGCTGGCGAGTTCACGCATTCCAGCAGGCAGCCGAACGCTGGCAACTGTGGTTGCGGCGGCGGCTGTTACGCTGATTGGAATTCCGGCGGCGACGTTGGTTTGCCGAGGCTCGGGAATCAAGGATCCGCAGTTTGTGGTGATTGATGAAGTTGCCGGACAACTGGTGGCGCTCATCGGGCTTCCGCTGGCTTGGCAGACATTTGTTGCGGGCTTTGTGCTTTTCCGAATCTTCGATATGTGGAAGCCGTTCCCGATTCGGAGACTGGAGCGCTTGCCGGAGGGCACGGGAATTGTGGTCGATGACATCGCAGCGGGAATCTATGCGCTCGTGATTATGCATCTCTTGTTACGTTTCGCTCTTCTAAGGATGTAGCGCAAGTAAGCAGCGCGGGAGTTATGACGCGGTAACTTTGCCGGAAGGATCTGAATGAGTATCTCCGACCGACTGCTGGGAAAAAAGAACGTCAACGGCAAGCCTCACATTGAGGCTATCGCGCCGGAATGCGCGTTGCCGGGCGGTGACGTGAGGATTGTGGGAAAGGGATTGCGGCCGGCGGAATTGCGGCGGCCCGTGGTGCGGTTTGGAGACGTTGAAGGCTCGGTGGTGATCAGCTCGGACGAATTCGTGGTGGCGCGGGTTCCAGATGGAGCGGTATCGGGACCGGTGGTGGTTGGAACTAACGGGCATGTAAGTAATCCTCACACGGTGAAAGTAGCGGTGCCGGTTGCGGACAATCTGCATCCGGTGACGAATCCGGCGCTCGACCGCGAAGGCAATTTGTATGTAACGNNACGTGAAGCCGTTTCTGACCGACATGATGAATGCTACGTCGATTGCATTCGACCGCGAGGGACAGATGTATGTGTCGTCGCGGCATGATGAGGCGGTTTATAAAGTGGCTCCAAATGGAACCATGTCGTCCTACGCTCAAGGCATGGGAGTGGCGACGGGAATTGCTTTTGATCAGGAAGAAAATTTATATGTCGGGGACCGCAGCGGAACGATTTTCAAGATTGCGCGGGACCGGCAGATTTTTGTTTTCGCCACGCTTGAGCCTAGCGTATCGGCTTACCACCTTGCGTTCGGGCCGGATGGCAACATGTTCGTCAGCGGGCCGAGTACTTCGAGTTTTGACAATATTTATAGAGTTGATCCGCACGGAAGCGTATCGGTTTTTTATCGCGGATTAGGGCGTCCGCAGGGACTGGCTCTGGATGTCGATGGAAATGTATATGTCGCCGCATCGCTTGCTGGAAGACGCGGAATCGTAAAGATCACGCCTGAGGGGAAGGCGAATCTTGAAGTGTCGGGCCAAGGGCTGGTAGGGTTGGCGTTTGCTCCGGGCAAGTCAGCGATTCTCGCCACGACGAGTGCGGTCTACCGCATTTCATGGGACATACAGGGACGGGCGCTGCTGCCTGAGTAGCGCCCCGCGCCGCGTGGCCAACAATGGAGCGACGGGCGTCCCTGCCCGTCATTATTTCCTGCAGTAATTCTTCTCAGCTTTCACAGTCCTCAGCTTTCGCCAATCGTCAGCGCTTTAACGTAGGCACAGGGGAAGAGCGATTCTTCGTGCCGCCGAAGTTCGGAAATACAGTGGTGTATTCCGGCGTGCGCTGTCGGGGACAAGGGGTAGAATTCGAATCCGGAATGTGATGAGGTGCTGTGGCGGACGGTGGCCAACATTTCGATTCGTGAATCCACCAGCGGCAGCTCGATCACAACTGTTTCACCCACTCGGGGCGTGCCGCAAACCAAGGCTGATATTCCTCTGATGCTGATATCGAGGCTGACGCCGCGAGTGATGAATGGTCCAAAGCGCAAGAAACGTTGCAGAGTGACTGGAATGGTGAAGACATAGCGAGGGTCGCTCCGGCGAGCGTTGAATGCCCTGGCATGGGCCAACGCTCCCCGGTCTTTGAGAAACATAGATCGCTCTCCTTACGCAGTGTTGCCGGGGCCGCGGTGGCCGGATCATTGCGACGTTTCATTACAACGTTAAATCGGGCTACGAAGGAAGGCCGTGGCCCCAGCCCCATCCCGCCTGGAGACTGGCGCGAATCACTCCCATGAGCTCGTCGTTATCCGCGGGCTTCTGAAAGAAAGCGACGGCGCCGGCCTGGAGAGTTCGTTTTTCATTACCTTCGGGATCGCGCGCCGTGAGTACGATTACGGGTATGGTTGAAAGCGCTGGATATTGTTGTAGATTTTTGAGCACCGAGAATCCGTCGCCGGCGGGCAATCCGAGATCGAGAATTATGAGATTGGGTTTTTCCTTTTGAGCCAAGGCAATGGCTGAGTATCCGTCGCAGGCGTTTACGGTCTCGAAATTATTAGCGCGCAAACGGAGACTGAGGGCTTGCCGGAGATCGGGATCATCGTCCACGACCATAATTTTTGCTCGAACCGTAGGCTGGGTTTCGGAGTAGCTGTCAGTGCGCATTGGTTGGATTCTCCTTGTCGGTGAAGTTAGGGTTGTTCCAGAGGTCTTGCTGAATGACTTCGGTGACGTAATCAGCAATGCCCCATACTTGCTGTTCCAAGGTTCTGGGGTCGGCGACGGGAGCGGGTGGAATTCTCTCGGCGATGACCTGCATCGATCCGCTGCTATTCAGCTGAGGAAGTTTTCCGACTTGACTGCGGATGCGGTCCATGAGGATGTTGACTTTTTCCATGTCCACAGAAGCGAGGACAAAAAATGTCTGGATCGGGCCGTTGCTTCCGGTGGGAGGCAGGACCAGATCTTTATCCACAAAGATGCAGCGTCGCAAAACTTCGAGACAGTGTTGACAAGTGTCTTTCCAGCCTCCGCGAAGTTCTTTGGAGATTGGCGTCAGTTCCACGCGGACTAGAGCCAAATCCTTACGCAGGTGGCCTTGCTGAGTGATGATTGGGAACAGCAGTTTGGATAGCGAGTAGAGGGGAAGGGTGAAGGAAAAAGTGCTGCCGGTGCCGGGTTCGCTGGCGAGCCACATGCGGCCGCCGTGGAGGACGACGATTTCCTTGGCGATGAAGAGGCCGAGCCCGAGTCCGGTACGGTTGCCGTCGACAGCATCGGGATCCTGGTAGAGGCGTTCAAAGACCTGCGGGTGGCATTCCCGTGGAATGCCGCGTCCGTTGTCCATTACGGAGATATAAACGGAAGTGGGATCGGTCTCGACCAGAGAGCCTTTGACACTAACTGAGCCGTTGGCGGGCGTAAATTTTATAGCGTTGTCGATGAGATTGATAAAAACTTCGAGGGCGCGGTCTGGGTCGGCATAAACGAGTGGGACGGCGGGATCGACGATAACTTCGAGGCTGACGTGTTTTTCGGCGGCACTTGGGCGCATCATGGCAACGGACTGGCGCATGAGTTCACCGATATCGATGCAGCGCGGTTCGATGCGAAGTTTGCCGCTATCGGCGCGGGTGGCTTCCAGCAGGTCGCGAATCATGGCGTGCAATTGATTGACGCTCTTCAGCACGGTTTTAAGGTGATCCATTTGATCCGGCGCGATGGGACCGGCCAGACCATCCAGAAGAAGCGTCACGTACTGGTGAATGCAAGTGAGCGGAGTTCGCAATTCGTGCGAAACGTGGGAGAGGAATCGATTCTTAAATTCGAGTTGCTGTTTGCGAGTAATGTCCAGAGAGCGGATGAGGCCCTGGCGCTCGATAGCGTAACGAAGGGCGCGCTCCAGTTGTTTGCTGGTGATCTCGCTTTTTATGAGGTAATCCTGAACTCCGAGATGGACGGCTTTGTTGGCGAGCGCGTCATCATCCTGGCCGGAAAGAATTACAACCGGCACGTTGGGCACTTTCTGCATAATTCGGCGAAAGGTCTCCGCCCCGTGACTGTCGGGAAGATTCAAATCGAGAAGCACGAGCGCGGGCGTTTCTATGTCGAGGCATGCGAGCGCATCGGATAGCCGCGGAACGCAATTCACGAGGACGTCGGACTTGCTCTCGACCAGGCGGAGCCGAATTAGATCAGCATCTCCGGGGTTATCTTCAATCAGCAAAACATGAGCTGGTTCGTTTTCCATCATTTTTCCTCTCGAGGCAGGCTGGCACAGCCGAACCAATATTCTTCAATCGACCGAATGACTAAAAAAAAATCTTGCAGATTGCCGGGCTTGCTGATGTAGCAATTGGCGCCGAGTTCGTAGCTCCTGGCGATTTCCACGATGGAGCGCGAGGTGCTGAAAATAACGACGGGAATGGAGCGTAATTTTGCATTGGCTTTGACCTCCGCGAGCACCGCTCTTCCATCTTTTTTCGGCAAGTTGAGATCAAGGATCACCAAATCGGGACGAATGGCAGTAGCGTATGGTTCGGACTGGTTTAGATAGGCCAAAGCCTGCTCACCGTCCACCACGTTGTTGATAATGCTATGGCGACTCCCCGCCGCCAAGGCCTCGCGCACGAGAACGACGTCGGCGGGATTGTCGTCCACCAGCAGGACCTGAGGCAAAGCGTTCATTACCCCACTCCCCTTCCGATCCCGCCGACAAGCTGGGTCTGGCAAACTTTGGCTTGGCGATCATGAACCTCACCTGTAATGGACTATCGGCGGGGCGCAAGATGGCATGAGAGAGACGCCAGACTCCGAAGAACAATCGCGGAAGGATGTTCGGACATGACCTTTCGAGAAATTA
>PLBX01000266.1 GCA_003135495.1 Acidobacteriaceae bacterium
AATCCGTTGTTCGCGCAGATAATGATGGGCCGCTTGCCACTGCCAAAAGATCCACTGGCGTGGGAAGAATTATCTTTTGCCGGTTGAGAATTTTCTGGGTGTTGCGATTCTTGCGCGTTCAGGCCACTGGCCAGTGATGCAGCGAGTGCGGAACCTAAAAATCCACGACGGCTTATCGACATGAATTCTCCAAATGAGGAAACGGGAAAGAGTAACACGGACGCGAGTGAAATTAAGAGGCGCGGGCGGGTGGAGAGGCGGGCGTACCCGCCCGGCCTGAGACTTGACGGGCGAGATGCCCGTCACTCCACCTGCTGCAGCAAATGAGTGACGCCTTCGCGGAAGATGCCGGGCTCGGTGATCAAACTCAGCACGAGATAGCCTTCAGAGGGAAAATCGTAGAAGTGGCCGGGATGAACGCTTACGCTTGCCTCGCGTAACAGACGAATCGCTAAGGCCTCGTCACTCTCAATGGCGGGAACGCGGAGCACGGTGTACCATCCGCCCTCGACCTGTAGCCGTCGGCAAGACAGATAAACAGAAAGCTGACGATCGAGCTCGGCAAGATTCGTGCGCAGCCGGCCGAGAAGGATGGGCTGGATCGGCTTGCGCTGATCGAGCAGAACCGAAGCGGCAAGCTGCACCGGAGCGTTCATCGAAAGAAAAGTGTCAGAGATAATTTCGAGGCGCGCTTCAGCACCGGCGACAATTGGTGTTGGGCCGCTGATAGCCAGCCAGGCAAATTTCATCTGGGGTAGCGCGGAAATTTTAGAGACTCCGCTGAGTGTGAACGTGAGCGCATCGGAATTTGCTACGAAGCTGCAGCGCGGCGTAGCGTCATGCGAATAATCGAGAAACACTTCGTCCACAATCAGGGCCAGCGCGTGTTTGCTGCAGAAAGAATTGAGTGCCAGTGTTTCATTCGACGATATATATGAGCCCGTTGGGTTGTTGGGATGTACAAGGATGATCGCCCGCGCCCTGGGACTGACTGCCTTGTAGAGCGAATCGAAATCGATTTGCCAGCCATGATCGTAGAGCAGCGGATATGGAACCAGCTTCACGTCGGCAAGATCGGCGAGAAATTCGAATAGCGGGTAGCTCGGCTTCGGCACGAGAATTTCGTCGCCAGGATTGCAGAGCAGCCGGAAGACATAGGTATACGCTTCGCTCGTGCTGGTGGTGAGAATCAGCCGGTCGGGATCGAGATCGGAAACACCGTGCGACTCGCGATAGTAGCGGCAGACGGCCTCCCGTGCGGCTAATAATCCACGAGGCTGTGGATCGTAATGCATTGCTTTGGGATTCGAGAGCGCTGCGAGCACTACATTCGTATCAGGATGGATGCCGGCTTCGGTTGGATTCGATATTGTGAGATCCAGAATCGGCTGGCCAGATGCTCGTGCTTCCTCAATCGCGCGAGTTAATGCGTTCGGACTTAGCTGCCAGTTTGTGCGTTGGGAAAACATAGGGTTGGCAAATCCTTACCACCAAGGACCCGAAGTTTCACGAAGTAAAATCTCACGAAGTTAAGACCTTTAAGACCTACGTAGTGAGCCTTCGTGTCCTTTGTGGTTTCCGCTTTTTTGCTTCTCGCGATCTTGCAAAGGTTACTTCAAGAAAAATCCTAACTGCTCGGGCGGTGGCAGCGTTTTATTAGTCCAATATTGGCGCTGCGCTGCTTGCACGGCGACAATCTTCGCCTGCACCTCTAGCGCCAGATTGTCGTAACGGACGAGGACGTTGTCGATCCAGTATGAGTGGTTCTCTCGCGACCAGCCGTCGATGTACATTTTGCGCATTTGCGTGATCGCGTCGCGCAGGCTTTGTAAGCGTCCGTTGATATCTACAATTTCGTC
This sequence comes from Acidobacteriaceae bacterium, assembly GCA_003135495.1. Classification (GTDB taxonomy): domain Bacteria; phylum Acidobacteriota; class Terriglobia; order Terriglobales; family Acidobacteriaceae; genus Acidiflorens. Next base: position 1,860 of record PLBX01000266.1, read on the forward strand.
GAGATCGCCTTGCGCGCGCGCGTTGTCGGTTTGATTTTGAAATGCGTCTGCGTAATAGCGGCTGATTTCGGAGGTGAACTGAATTTTCAAGCCCAGAGTATCCAAGTGCCAAGCCGCGAGGAAGATGTCGTCGAGCGTCTCTGCGTGCAGGCGGGCTTTGGAGCGATGGAGCAGCAGCGATTCCGCAGCCTGTTCAGCGCTGTTGCGGAGCTCATGAGTAATAAGTAGCGCCTGATCCGCGGTGTGGGCTCCTGCTTCGCTGAATGGATCGGACCAGAAGAGTTCATGGCTGGCGTTGTCGAGCTTCACTCCGGCAAGCAGCGTGTGTGAGCGATCGAGATTATCGATGATGTCGGCAAATGTTCGGTCGTCATTTCGGTAAAAAGCCCAGTCGTAACTGTTTTTGAAATCGTCGATGCTGGACTCGCCCGGCTGCCAACTGGCGGCCGCGCCAAACACGAGGCCGGGCCACGTCATGTCGACGAGCGATTCGCCATCGTCATTCCAGGTTGTGTTGAGCGCGCCTAGAGCATGATGCTTTTGGCCGTCGCGCACAAAATTCCGGATGTTCACAAACGCGCTTTCGAAGTCAGGCCAAATGACGCGCCAGTCGCCAGCTCCGGGGGCGACCACAACGCGAAGGCCGGCGTTGGTATAGGGAGTAATAATACTTTCGTAGCTCGGTTTGGGATCGTAATCCCACGGAACAGCAATCATGTCTTTCGGAAGGATGGTCAGCAGTTCGGGATATTTCACCGCGATGTCTCCCCAGAACATTAACTGCTTGTGATACGGCTTCATGATCTCGAAAACTTTTTGAAGGTGTTCAAGGTATACGCGGCCTAGACCTTGTTGTGCGGCGAGAGCTTTGGTCTGGCCGAGGCCGAGTTCGAAGGTTTCGTCGGAGCCGATGTGAAAGAACTGTCCCGGAAACAAGGGGACGATCTCGCCATATACCTGGCGAATAAAATCGTAAGTTTTGGGATTGGTGGGGGTGAGCACGTGGCCGTGCGGCGTCTCGGCAAGATCTGAGTACTTTTCGTACTTCAAGAATTGATGAAGGTGTCCGAAGGCCTGCTGCTCGGGAAGAATGGTGATGTAGTATTTCGCCGCGTATGAGACGAGTTCTTTTATCTCTGCCGGGGTGAGCGCGGGGCGATCAGGCGCGTCTTTTGGAGACACGAGCGATTGATTCGCGAAATCGAAAACGTGCTCCATGTTGAAACCGAGAAGATTGATTTTGTATTCCGATAGAGTACGAATCTGCATCTTCAGGTAATCGAGTTTAGGGATCGGCCCGCGGCTGATGTCGTCGCTCACGCCGCGCCATTCCATACTGGGCCAATCGCGGAGGACAAGCGACGGAACTGTGAGTACCTTTGCGGAAGCGCCTTCTGGGCGCAGCAACTGGCGCAGGGTTTGGACACCGTAAAACAATCCTTGCGCGCTGCCGCCGGCCACGATGACGCCGGCGTCGGTTGCGCGGATCACGTAACCTTGTTTGTCTAAATCATGTTTGCCCAAATCATGTTTGTCTAAATCACGTTTATCTAATTCGTGGTTGCCAGATTGCTCTTTGGTTTCGACACCTTGCGATTCCAGATATGCGCGGAGACCACGGTCACTCAGTCGTCCAAGCGAAATATTTCCGGTTGTTTTCGGAGCAGCGGTAGCTGTTTCGATGGATAGTTTAAGGCCGCTGCGTTCGTAAATTTCTTTTTGCAGCATTTCGGCGGCGGTGTGGTCTTCGTTATTGTTATTGCTGTCGTTATTACTGATGAGAATTATGGTCGAGGGCTTAATCACGAATCTACCCGTGGAGATACGGACGTCCTTCGGAGCGGGTAGCACTTTCAGTGCGCGAACGGAGTCATTCACTTGGGCGAAGGGGGCGAGCGTCAGGCAAAGAAGGCAAGGGAGGGAGAGGATTTTTGTAAGTTTCTTGTTCGTAATTGTCATGTTCGTAGTTTCCATGGCGTAAGCGAATGGCGAGAGTAGCAGGTAGCGCCGGTGAGCGACAAGTATTGCGACCCCGAATTCTGCGTCAGATCAATTCTCAAACCTGTGCAGTTTCGACCAGACATAGGTTTCCTTTGAAGCTATGGTGGATTTAGGCGCTCCGGCGCTCTCTTGCGGCTGCTGGTCGGAGACAAGAGTGCCTTGCGGACAGTCTGGAAACAGTGACCGAAGATGAGCGGCACGATTCATAAACCGCTACCCAAACTGCGTAAAGCTGCACAACCGCCGTTGTCGCACCGCGGAGCCACGCCTGATTCAGATCGTGCGAAGCGGCCACCGCTCGATCAGCCTGCTACCACCGGCGAGGAACTGAATCCTGGAGACCGGGTCGAGGGTCTGGGAAACTTTGGAAAGCTCACTGGGGAACTGGGTACAGTTGAACAAGTTAACGAAGAGGACGCCATCGTCAAGTGGGACGATGACGGTCGAATGAGACTCCACCAACCGTGGCTGAAGAAGATTTAGGCAGGTTCCGGCAAGCTCAGGCTTCGCGGTAATGCAGCGACGGATCGGCCAGCACTTTCTTCAGGTTCGGACCCTCTAGGGCGCCCGACTCGAGGTTCACATGCCAGTCTTCGGTTAGCAAGAGCGACTGGTTTAAATCGTAATGGGCGACATGCAGCGCAGGGCCATTCAACGAAAAATTAGAATAGCCGTTGTAGCCCACGTCAACGTTCTCATCGTTTGGATAGCGCCGATTGTCCCAGGCCAGCCATCGACAATCTTTAATGTCGGGAGCCCGGCCGCGCTCTACGGGCATTCCGCCATGGCCAATACATCGCCCGTATGAGTCGATGCCATCCTGAACGCGAAACTTGTCATAAATCGCCAACTTGTGCTCGTGTCCCCAATACCATAAGACTGGCCGATGAATCAGCTTCGCCAGTTGCCGGGACGGAATTTGGTACCAATCGCCAAAGCCGGAATGCGAGCCGTGATGCGAAAGCAAAATCAATCCGCGCTTATCTCCGTCGGTGTTCACCATTGATTCCAGCCACGTCAGGAGAGCATCGGGAAGCGTGCACTTGGGCTTGAACCACGTCGTCTTGCGCAGCCATTTGCTTCGCTGCAGCAGCGGCAATTTTCCCCAATCAAAGCGGGTGGAATTATAGGCGGTGTCGAGCGCAATGATGCGCCAGTGCTTATTTTCCAGGCAGAAAAAACTTGCCCACTGTCCCTCTCCCCACTCGCTGCCGCGTTTCATCTTCATCAAGCCCATCCGCGGCANNGCCCATTGGCCACTTCACTGGCGTATAGGGACTCGTCTTTAGGCCGAGGAAATTTTCTCGCACCTCGTTATCGTCGCCAACGTAATACACGTCTCCCATGTGAATCGTGAAATCGGGCTCAGCCTTTTTCATGGCCGAGGCGACTATTCTCGCTTCGTCGGTTCCAGTGCCCCAGTCACCGGCTATGCTGATTTTTACGCGGTCGTCGATTGGGTAGATGCCGGTTCCCTTGCCTTTTGTCGTGTAGTCCCTGAAGGGGTGTTTCTTGTGAAACCAGAATCTCGCTACGTTTGGAATCCACTTCAAAAGCCGGCTGGGGAGGAAGGCAGAGATCGGGCTATAGGTTGAGGTGGAATAGCCGGTTCGAGCCGCGTGGAAGTGGGCAGCGGACTGAGACTGCGCGTAGCCGGTGAAGTTTCCCAGGTCTTTGCCAGTACTTTTGCTGGATTTCGAATTGTCTGATAGCGCGTCGTTTTTATCGGACTT
>PLBX01000022.1 GCA_003135495.1 Acidobacteriaceae bacterium
GCAACAGGCGTGAAGCTTGAAAGACTGAAGCTGTATTTCCTTCTGGTGTTCAGTCTGTCGGTTCTTGTCGGCCTTCGTTTCCTGGGCGCGCTCCTTGCCGGAGCATTGATAATTATCCCTGCAACCACGGGTCGGCGCCTTACAAGTGATCTGTCGCACTTCCTGATTGTCTCTTGCCTTGCCAGCGTGGTGGCCGTCGGATCGGGTCTTGCCGTGACTCACTACCTGTTGACTCAATTCAGTCCGGGACCTGTCATCGTCATCATCTCGGCAGCTCTGTTCGTGCTGAGCCTCTTTAAGAAACCTGCATAGATTAAGCGTAGAACAGAAGAGTCGCTGCGCATGCGAAACGAATTCCGTGATGGCACGGTTTCACGCCTGCGGGCGATTGCCGTCCTTAAGACGCGACGCCAGTTCCTCGGAGTCTGGCGGTACATCGCCGCTGCTGTTGTCGTCGTTGCAGTCGCAGGAATGGGGCTGTTCCTGCTATCCAGTAGAGCCAGTGCTGCGGCGCGCGACGCCGCAGGGGATCATCGAGATTGTGCAATTCTGTTTCGGCTGGGCGAGAAACCGATCTCGCTCGAAAACGCGGCCGAGCGGGATGATGCGTCATTCCGGCTGCTGCAGACCACGCCATCGGATGAAGTGACGACCCCGGCCGGGCCCGTGCGGGTTATCCGGCGTCACTCGTGCGAGTTCCATGGAAGGCGATTCGCGCACGTCATCATGCAATTTCACGGGCAGGTCGTATCGCTCTTGATGGCGTAAGGCTGAGCGGAGCAGCGAAACGGTACCCGCTAGGTTGCCGCGCTGGAAATGATGGAAGGAAGCAGCAACCTGGATCAATCCTTGCAGAAAGGCCTTTTCCGGCTCTTGCACGGCGAGCCAGACAGATTCCCAGTGTTCGTGCGCTTCGAAGAATGCGCCGGAATGGAAGCAACGTAGGCCTTCACGTAAGTCTCTTTGGGTCCAATCAAGTGACATGCCATTTCGCCCTGCTTTCATAGTAGCACTGAGGAAATCGAGAGGATTCAGACATTCAGCGTCTGCAGCATTGCTCGGGAGTCTGCCTATCAAACTAAAATGATTCGGGTGGCACATGACCGCATAACGCGCTACGTAGAAGTGGCGTTCGCCCGGCACATTCCGGGTGTATTGTCGGCAAACCGGACGTGATCTAATGTCGGCCATCCAAACTGACTCACTGCCACACGGTGATTGGAGGCTGGAAGGATTCCGAACAGCGTTACGCAGCAGCGCGGAGGCTCTTCCGCTCCGTTAGCTCCGCCTCGGCCTGCAACCAGTCATCCAAAGCGTGGCCGTCACGCCTCCCGCGCTGTTCGAAAAGCTCGTAGGCACGGAGTCGAATCCGCTCTTCGATTCCGTGGAGGCCGGAATCCAACTGGCCGAAGCGCGTGTTCTGCCACGTTGCGAGTAACGCCACCCTACCAGTCATGGATGAAACGTGGATGAAGAATGTGCGCTCTTGACCTTCCAGATCATAGAAGCCCTTGCGCTTGGGGTCGGGTAATGCTGACCCGCCAGACAGCAGCAACTCTTCGAGTTCTCTAATAATCTCTGCCGGATAGTTTTGCAGATTGTCCACGCTCAGTAGCTGCTTCATTCGGAGAAACATTCTTCCTCGCCTTTCAATGGATGCTGGGGCCACTCCCGTCGGCTACTTTGCAAACCTCTCGGGAGGCAGAATCGTTAGTTGGATGCGCCCATGCGGTTCGCGGGGTGCGCACCGCACGCCGGCATCAATTCTTGATTTATGCGAGACGTACGGGAGGAGGGGCTGAGAGCGGAACGCTCAATCTACTCGACCAGAGCAACCGCACCGCACAACCGTGGTATCAACGCGAGACCATTTTAGCACGGTCAAAACGACGTTCGCTCCGGCTTCCGCGATTGCTGTGACTACGGCAGCACTACAGCGCAGCGATAAACCCGGTGACAGCCTTTTTCCCGCACCGGCGGAGTCGGGAGCCCGCAGGCCCGATAGCTTTTCCGCACTTGTGCACCAGTTTGCGGGTCGGTCTGTTTCCGTGCATGTGGAAGTCCCTCTAACTTGAACTGCGAAGGCGAGTTTTTGCTTTATTTATTTTGCGGATTTGACCACGAGGTCGTTCAGCAAGATGGAGGATGGTGGTCGGTCGGTTTGGTAACAGGCTATAGCCTCGGACAAGTAGCTCGCGACCCCGAACGAGATTTTGAGAGACGAAAGACGCTAAAGACAGACTACCGTCGGTGTTAAAAAGGTCGGTAGGTAATAAGGGGTGTCAGAGGCACGGCTTTGTACGTTTTGGTCAATCGTTCGAAGCGTAGCAGCGCGTGATACAATGCCGCCCGCGAGAGAAGAGGCATGTAGGGTGACCGACTCTGAAGATAGGCTTTGGCAGCTTCAGTGCAAGAATAAGAGATGCAAGAAGTTCTTTGATTACTTCGGACGGTCAAGTCCCGTCACGAGTATTGCCTGCACCCATTGCGGAAAGTCTTCAAAACATGCTGTCGCTGATTTCGTTAGGCATATCCCGACCAACCCAACATGATTTTGGGAGTCGAACGTAAGAGATGGCATTCCGGCAACTCGCAACGTTCTTGATCCCTTAGGTTACAATTGAACCAAGAACGTATCGGAACAAATAGACCTTCGGCTCTCGAACGAAAGGCCAAGAACTCCGTTCCTGCGCGCTTTCAGCTTCTACGGAATCTGCTCGAATACG
>PLBX01000298.1 GCA_003135495.1 Acidobacteriaceae bacterium
GCTCTGGTCACGCCAGATGACATTCTTGAGGCGGCCAACATTTTTCTCGCCATGCATGATTTCGACCTGGCCGAATCTTATTTCGACAAGGCGCGGCTTGCGGGAGCGAACAATCGCACCATTGAGATCGGCCTGGCGAACGCTTACCTGGCCGAAGGGGACACCCACAAAGCGCAAGACGCACTCGATAGTCTGGGCCCGGCTACCGATTATCGCGATGACTACGACTACATGATGGCGGCGGCCAACGTCTACCGGCAGCGGCAGGATACGGTCCAGGCGCTGTCGTCGTTTGCCCAGGCGAGCACGATTGCCGGAGAGCAAGATACGCGCACCGCTCTAACGGCACAAGATGAACTTGCCAATGAAGAAGGGCGTCAGATTACGCGAAATATAAGCGTCGCGCCGGAAGTTTCTTTCGCTCCGTCGCTCGAAGACATAAATGTTTACACGCTCGACGCCAAGATACTTGGAGTTACTAACCCGGCGGTGTTGCCGCCGCCGCGGCATTCTTTCCAAAGCCTGGCGGAATCTCATTACCGCATTCATCTGGGGGGCAAGTGGCCCGCAATTACCGGGCTGGTTGGCGAGAGCATTACTGACGGTACATTGCTTTTCCCTAGCGTGAACGTGATTCAAACTCGGCACACATTTGACACTTTTTTCAACGGGGGAATTACGCCGCTCCTTCACTTTGGCGCGAACACCATTGCATTTGATGGCGGGCTCCAATTTACCGTGCGGCGCGACACAGTTTCCCCGCGGTTCATGAGCCAGGATCTGTTCCGGCAGTTTCTCTATATATCGACGAGCTCGTTCTTCAACTGGGTTTCAATCAATGCCAATGCGATCCATGAGGCCGGGCCGTTCACGGATCAGAATCTGAATTCGCAGGACGCTTCTGCCAGCCTGGAATTTACGGTTGGACGTCCGTGGGGACACACCTCATTGCTTACCGGCTATTCCGCTCGCGATTTGAAATTCAATCCCACGATTGAGGAATATTTCAACACCGCGAGTTATGCCGGGATTCAACATAGGTTCGGAAGCAGGATCACCGCGGCCATTCTCGCGGAAGACTTACGCTCCTGGCGAGTACAAGGCCTGAGATATGCCACGGCTCAGGCTTTTCTGCCCGGAGGACGATTTGAATTTCGGATTAATCCGCGCTGGAACGTGCAAGGTTCGTTCCTGTTGTCGCGCGGCCTCGGGTATCACGAATACGACAATGCGCAGAGCCAATTTCTGGTTGCCTACACACGCCCGTGGCATGGGTCTCTGAAGGATGCAGCGGGAGTTGTGCCGGTCGCTTACCCGATGCGCCTCTCGTTTGGAGTTCAGCAACAGACTTTTTATAACTTCGACGGGACCTCAAAGACGACCATTCTGCCTGTCGTACACTTCAACTTTTTCTGATAATGCCGAGCTTACACAGGAACCATCCTGACTTATACAAAACGAATCGTATGATTTGGCTGAAACAATAATGACTGACGTAATTAAAAAGGAAGGAGAAACGGCGGCTGCCAATGAAAGTTCTGGCGCCACTCCGACTCCCGCAAAGACCCTGAAATCGCAGATTCTCGGCGGCACTCTTACTCTGCTCGCGGGCTCCGGCCTTGTCGGTATCACGAATCTTGTCTCCAACGTTGTAACTGCCCGGCTGCTTGGCCCGGTTGGATTCGCGCACGCTACCGCGGTCTACACGATTTTGATGTTAGTGTCTTGCATCACTTTGGCATTCCAGGTGGTTTCGGCCAAGTACATCGCGCGGAACCCGCTGGCCGAGGATCGCGTCAGCGTCTTTGTGAGCCTGCACCGTCGCGCCTGGATTGCGGGAATTTCAATTGGCTCGCTGCTCTTTTTATTTGCGCGTCCATTGACCATTTATCTCAACCTNNGGGTACATCCAGGGAGTCCACGCCTTCCGGCCCCTGGCGGTCAATTTCATGCTGGAAGGTCTGGTGCGCCTTGGCGGCCTGACTCTGCTTATTGAGTTGGGCATGGGCGTGAAAGGTGCTGTCCTCTCCAGCAGCCTGGCAGTAATTGTCTGTTACTTTGCGGCGCTTCCGAGCCCGGGTCTGGTCTCGCTGCGCCGTCACGGAGTTCCGATTTCATTCCGTGAAGGCTTGCAGGCCATCGTTTTCTTTTCCGGGCAAACGGTTATCAATAACATCGACATCGTCTTGGTGAAGCATTTTTTTCCGCCGGCAGAAGCGGGATTCTATGCAGCCATCGCGCTCGTGGGTCGTTTGGTGAACATGTGCGCGTGGTCGGTAGTCAACACCATGTTCCCGGTTTCAGCGGGTGCCGGTACAGAAGAGCAGGAAGGCCGTCCGGTATTGGTGACGTCATTGCTTCTGGTGTTCGGCATTCTCAGCGTTCTGATTTTCGGCTTGTGGATGGTCCCCAGTTTCCTATGGAAGACGCTTTTCGGTGTGCAATTTGGGCTGGGTAATTACGGAGCGCTCGCGCCGCTTCTGATCCTCTACGCGGTCACCACGGGAATCTACTCGCTTAGTTCCGTCATTATCACGTATGAAATGTCGCGCAAGATCGCTAACACCAGCTTCTTGCAACTCGCCTTTAGCGGAGCGGTGGCCGTCGGCGTCTATATGCTTCATCAAACTCTGCGCCAGGTCATTCTCGTCCAGCTGGTTTTAATGGCCGCGCTGCTTCTGCTTTTAATTATTCCGTTGGTGCGGCCCAGAGTGGCTCCAAAGCTTCTGTCGACGGGTACTTTCCGCATTCGCCGAAGCCTGACCGACGAAGAAGTGATGGCGGAGTTTCTGAAGNNTCGGGAGAATTCCGTACGCCAGGCTTTGCTCTTCCTGCGGCGCGGCCCCATGTGGCGCGAACTGCCGTCCGATACGAAATGGTTTGAAGTGGAATTGACACAGGAAGACTTGGCGCGCATCCGTTTCTTTCCGCGAGCGCAGTGGCGAAAGATGGCCGATGGGAGCTTCTACCTGGTGGATGTGGTCGAACGCATCCGGCAAAAACTCGAGGCGGGTGCGCATGGCGAGTTTTTCGATAAGCTGCGCTTGCTGAGCTACTCGGTGCAGGAGGATTTGGTAAATCCGAGCGTGCTTCTGATCGGGATCGATGACAAGGAGCCGCTGACGATTCTGGATGGCAATCATCGCATGGCGGCTGCCATGCTCGGTCAACCTGGTTCGGTATTGAAAAGGCTGCGCTTCATCTGTGGACTATCGCCCAACATGAGGCGGTGCTGCTGGTATTACACAAACTTCAACACTCTGCTGCGCTATTTCAAGAATTTGGTGCGGTACTTCTCGTACGATGCCGAGTCGGATATCGACCGCTTTCACGAAGCGAAATTCTGACGGGCGATGCGCGGCCCCTAAAGGGGCATCTCAGATCAGGGCGCTTATGGCATCGATAAAGCGATGCCCTGATACGAACCGGCATCGCTAAGGGGGGCACTGATATGAACCCTGAGTTTTTCTGCGTGAAGGGCCGGGCAGATCATTACCGCTGTTGAGGTTCACTCGCGGGAGGCGTATCGGGCTCATTCACCAGCGTGTTGTCGCGGTGCCGCAGGACGATGGGTTCGCGCTTCTGGCGGCGGAGTTCGCGCTCCTGATCGACCTTCGTCTCGACCTTGGTGTCGCTGTCCTTGGCCACTTCAAACAGCTTCGCGCCCTCGGCTGACCGCCGGCTCGCCAGACCTACTGTAGCGCCCGCGCCCGAAGCACTCCGTGCCTTATCGTAAAAGAACTGCGCCGTCTCCTGATCGCCCTGCATCTCCGCCAAATAGCCAATGTTGTTTAGCGCAAAAGCATTGTAAGGATCGAGCGCGTAGGCGTTGCGGAAATTCTGATCGGCAGCTTTCAAATCATTACGATTGATCGCGGACACGCCACGCAGATTGAGCTCCGCCAGTTGCAACTCGAGATTCTGGCTTTCCAGGCGGTCTTGCAGCTTTCGCGCATTTTGCTCTGCCATCTGATATGCGGGCTTGCCTCGCCATGAGCGACTCGGCGTAACGATCGCGCGCGCGTCGGAATGTAATGCGGCGGCCGTGTCGTAATATCGAAGCGCTTCCTGCGACTCGCCTTCCATTTCTTTGGCCACGCCCAAATTATTTAGCGTGAAAACATTCTGTGTATCTATCTTCAAAGTTCGCTGCAACATCTCGTCAACTTCATGAGCGCGTCCCTGGGCCAACAGCCGTACGGCTTCAACATTGTCATGATTGATCTGGATGGGCGTATTCGGAATCGCCGCGGCCTCTTTGATGGAGTGTCCTTGCACTCGTGAAGAACTAGCATGCTCGATCACGGCATCGGTGGGTTGCTTCGTAGCCAGCGCATAAAATTGCTGCGCCCGGTCTACCTGGCCTTCCAACTCTGCAACATATCCCAGATTGTTCAGGGTGAAAGGATCGTCCGGATCAAGCAGGTAGGCTTTATAAAAAAGTGCTTCCGCCTTCCGGTTATCGTGTTTCCGCACCGCGTCCACGCCTTCGCGGTTGAGCTTTTGAACGGGAGTCAGATGACTCCGGCGCGGCACCGAAAGTTTCAATTCGGCTGCCTGGGCCGCTGCCGTCAAAAGGGCCAATCCGCCTGCGACCACGATAACCCACTGCTTCCAAGACATTTCAATTACCTTTTTGCGTTGCTTTGGACTTGAATTTATTTTACCGCCAAGCATATCTAAGATGCCCAAAACGAGCCATTGTTTGCNNGATTGACCACCTTGGAGCCGAGATCCGCATCCAATTTGCTCGAGCTTAGATTCAGAGCTCGGTTACGGAAAGAAATACAGAGTTTTATTAAGATTGGAATATCAATGCCTGCTAGTTCGTCAATGCGGTTTCTGAGCCTGGTTTTGTCGGGCCTAGTTTTCGCTGGTATTGCCTGCGCGCAGGGCCCGCCTCCCGAGAGCGTGGCACCGGCGTCTGCGACCGGGCCGAGTACAAACACGGTTCCGGCCCCAGCATCCAAGGACGCCCCGGCTGCCGCTCCCACTCAGGCGCCCGATGCTGCCAGCAGCCCAAAAGCCGGTTCAACTCCCGCTTCATCTCCCGCAAATACGCCAGCCGCGAATGAGCCCGCGGATAACGCTGATGCGGCGGCGGACACTTCGGTCGATCCGGCCAGCTTGCTGCCGGCCGTTCCCTCGCTTCCGCCTCAGAAAGCGTCGCTGATCGGAGGAACCGTCGATAAGATGGATCGCGTCCGCGATGTGCTGACGGTTCGCGTATTTGGCGGGGGCAAGATGAAAATCTATTTCGACCCGCGAACCAAAATTTTGAGAAACGGCGACCCCGCCTTGCCCTCTGATCTGCATCGTGGCGATCATGTGTCGATCGACACCATTTTGAATGGCGGCACAGTCTTCGCGCGCAACATTCGCCTTACCTCGTCCATGTCCGGCGAAAGCCAGGGGATAGTAGTCAGTTACAACGGTGGTAGCGATCTCGAGTTGCGGGACACTCTTTCTCCGCGCGTCCTGAAACTGCGCGTGACTCCGCAGACGCGTGTTCTCGATCATGGGCACACTGCTTCTACCAGCGAGCTGG
>PLBX01000048.1 GCA_003135495.1 Acidobacteriaceae bacterium
CCAGAATTCTTCGATGGTGCAGTTCATGACCCGCGATTGTATAGGCTAGGGCTCGCACCGTGACTTCATTCTTATTGGCGACGCCGCGCCGCGTCCAGGCAGGCTCGTCGAGATTGCGAAAAAGCGAGAGAGTGGCGCGGCGTACAGCGACGAAGTCCTCGATCGCATCCGCTAACGAACGCTGGCCCCACGGACCATTGCGCACGTAGTCGTCCTGCTCGAAACCCTCCATCGGAGTGGCATCGCCGCGCGAGATGCGCAGCGCGCGATAGCCCATAATGCGCTCGGTATCATTAATGTGGCCGAGCACCTCTTTACAACTCCATTTGCCGGGTGCGTACCGGAAGTTGCCATCGGCATCCGTTCTTCCGGAAAATAGGAGCAGCATCTGACGACTTTGTTCTTCGAATGCGGCGAGGATGTCGTTCGCTGGCACAAGAGAGATATAGCGCTCAAAGTAGGGGGCGTATTCTCCAGGCTGAGGGCGAAGGTAGGCGGCGGCGGTTGAAGGGTTCGAAGCCATAGTTTCACCAATGTTCAAATCTCTTCCATACTATCGTGCGCGTGAGCCGTAGAGCAGAATTGGCGATAGAAGAATTACCGTGGCACAGCAGGGGTTACACGATTGGTGCGCTAGAAGGGGCGCTAGACGCGGCGGGAAAAGGCGCCCGGAAAGGGGAAAATCAACACAAAACCTGAGATTTCCACATGGCAGAAGAGATGGGCTAGGAGTACAATTTGGTTTGGCAGCCGAAATGCGGCGGCAGTTCAGAAGCCTTTAATAATTAAGAAAAGGGAAAGGATTTCGAGACAATGTGGAAGCCCACGAATCAACCTGCGACACCAGGCCGGCCGGGTGAGCCGGAGCGTCCGACCACGTCCACCGGGAGCACGACACCAATGTCCACGCCCAGCGGCATGGGAATGACGGGCGCGAGCGAGCCTGCATCTGTTCCACGGCCGGTTTCCTCCACTTCGACGGCTTCGGACCAGGCCACTATCGGCAAGTCGCTGGTGATTAAAGGCGAAGTCACCGGTTCCGAGTCCTTATATATTGATGGCCGCGTTGAGGGTTCGATTAACCTTTCCGGCAATCGCGTGACGATTGGCCGCAATGGCGTCGTCTCCGCGAACATCAGCGCGCGTGAAATTGTGGTGCTCGGCAAGGTGCGGGGAAACCTCACCGCCAGCGACCGCGTCGACATTCGCAGCGACGGTTCCTTGACCGGCGATGTGGTGGCGGCACGCATTTCGATTGAAGATGGCGCCTTCTTCAAGGGCGGCATTGACATTCGCAAAGCCGGCTCGGCCGGAACTGCCACGGGAAAGACTGAATCCAAAGAAGAGCCGAAGACTGTCTCGAGTTCGACCCCGGAACCCGCCATCGCCGCTCGGGCGTAAGTTTCGGCTCCCAAAAATTAAGGTCAAAAAAGGCATCCTCGTTTTGAGGATGCCTTTTTTATTTTAGGATGAGACGCGTCTGCTGTAGAGACGCGGCTTGCCGCGTCTCCGCCTCTAATCCTTCAACGGGGTCAGAGCAGACGGGGCAAGCCCCGTCTCTACAAAATGTGCTTCACGGGGTCTAAGGCTCTTTGCCCGACGAAATGGTCTCAGCGGCTTGGCTTTCCGCGACCCTAGGGAACGATGTTGATTTTCTCCGGCGCAGGTCGGCCGGCAATTCGGAGCGCAACACCCACAATCCCGCCGCCACAGCAGCTGCCCACGTCAATGACCCCAGGGCCAAGGCGAACAAATCGGCGCGGCGGCTGCCATTGAGCGGAATGCTGCGCATTACTTCATAACTCAATCCTCCCGAAACAGCTCCCACCAGCGCGGCCTTCGACAATTCCTTCCAGTTCATCCCCGGCAGAGGCACCATGCCGCGAATATGCAGCAGCAGGGCGATGGCGATGGCGTTGGCGGCGATTCCTACGTCGGAAGCGATGGCCAATCCGGTAACCGACAGCGTGCGAAAAAAGAACGCGTACATCGGAATCGATGCCAGCGTGATCACCGTGGTGGCAATCATCGGCGTAAGCGTGTTGCCGGAGGCGTAAAATGCGCGCGCATAAAGTGCCTGGCTCGACCATAAGGCCAGCGAGAGCGAGAACCAGAAAAAGTAGATTGCGGTTGATTCTGAATCGGCAAAGCTGAAGTGGCCGCGGCGGTACACAAGATCGATCAACGGCACGGCGATCGCCATCATCCATCCCGTCATCAGCAGAGAAGCCGCCGTAACGCGGTAGACGGACGCATTGACAGTAGCCGCGAATTCTTCAAACTTTCTCTCGCCAAAGAGGCGCGAGAAAAATGGCAGCGACGCCTGCCCCGTGGCCTGCCCGAGAATGGCGATGGGAACGGCAAAGAGCCGCTTCGCATAATTGAGCCGCGCAATGTCGCCGACTCCACTGGAGGCAAAGTAGCGGAGGATCCAGTCGTCCGCCGTGACCAGCGATACGCCAAGCATTAGCGGAATGGAGAGCCGCACCCACTCCCGAAACGCCGGATTTTTTATGTCGAACGAAGGCCGGTATCCGGTGCCGATTTTCGCCGCGCCGATGGCATTGATCAGGAATGGACCGGCAACGCTGCCAACAAGAGCGCCGAAGGCGAGAGAGGCAATGCCCATCCGGCGCCCCGCGACCACTCCTCCGGCAATAATGAACACGTTGTAGATCAGCGGGCCAAACGCCGGCAGCAGGAACAGCCGATGCGAAAGCAGTACCGCCGAAACAACTCCGCCCACATAAAAGAAAAT
>PLBX01000231.1:0-7508 GCA_003135495.1 Acidobacteriaceae bacterium
GAAGACTACCGTGCGGCAGATTACCGGGGAAGAGCGGACGGAGGAAGTGGCGCGGATGTTGTCTGGGGCGAAGCTGACGGAGACTTCGCGGAAGCATGCGGAGCAGATGATCCGGGCGAATGGGTAATTCCAGGCGGAGACAGTGAATCTCGCTACGCTGGGCTGTCACCAGTAACCTGGGCGGCAAGTTTCGTATCGCTTGCCACTAGCTGGCGTATGCTCGATCACGTGGAGAGCGAACTTGATCGCCGGGGAATGGTAGTGGCGGAGGGCCAGTTTATTATCCGCCACCGAGACCGTGAGGGAACTTATCAGTGTCGGGTCACTTTCGATCTTGCCCGCGATCACCCCTTCTTAATCGAATGCTTAGAGTCAGCGCACGAGTTGGGAATAGGCCCGACACCCATGGATACCTTCTTCGTGAGGGTCTTGCCCAGCGCAGAACCGATTGAATGCGGCCTTTTCGAAATGGTACAGAAGTTGACTGGCGAAGGCGCGGACGTTCAGATCAAGCTAAGACTCCAGGGGGCCAACCGTGTGGTCGATTATGGCTTGCCCATCGTCAGGATCAATGCGGCGATAGCCAATCTCCATCAATATCGGTTCCGTGGGCCGAAGAGCCTGAGTTTTTGCCTTGAGGGCGGGGGGTGGCTTTTCAAATTCACGCCAGTTGGCGATGAAACTTTCTTGTATCCTTGCCAATCGCAGGATAAGTCGCAGTCCTTCACTCACAGCCTAGAGTTGCGAAAGAGCGATGGTGGGACATTTTCATGCTCCGAGGCTGAGCGGGCTCTTTATACGCTTTCGACGTTTCTGTCATTTTGCACTGAACGTTGGGTCTGCCCATCCTTAATCGTGGGTTTTGATGGGGGCGGGGCAGTGGCTATGGAAGACTGGGGGTCTCGTATGCTAGATGCCCGACACGAACCCACAAACTGGTTGGACAGAGATCATGGCAGCGCAATGACGGAAGTGTTCGCTGGCTTCTGGCGTCTTGTGGAAGACCCAGCGTGGAGGGAAGCGGTTCGAACGGCAGTTTATTGGTACGTTCGTGCCGATACTAACCATGTGGGGCCAGACGGAGCGATTGTTCTGATACAGGCCGCTTTAGAACGTTTAGCGTGGCACATTGTTGTTCAGCAACACCGCGCGGTTTCTGAGGAGGCGTTCTCAAGAAGGTTGCCTACAGCTGATCGGATTCGACTCTTGTTAGACACGTGCTCAATTCCCTTGGAGTTTCCCGCTGAATTAGTCGACCTAGGCGGTTCTGCCCCTGGGCAACGATGGAAGGATGGACCTGAAGCATTCGTCAACGTCCGGAATCGAATTGTGCATCCTAGAGAGCGGCTGAGGCCTATCGGAGGGCGCGCATACTACGAAGCACTTCAACTTGGTAAATGGTATATAGAGCTGGTGTTGCTTCGTTCCTGCGGGTTCGCCGGTCAATATTCCCGTCGGCTGAAAATTCCCCGATATGTTGGCGATGTGGAGATAGTCCCGTGGGCGAAGGCTGTATCATAGAGACAGGTCGAACCATCCACAGACGCTTTTGCGCCGCTGACCGATCGCGAACTGAAGGATCTGGGGTTCGAGTAGCTTCTCCGTGCCGGGCATTAAAGATGTGCGGAGAATTCGGTCGTCCCTCCGGGACTTATATCATTGCTTTCGCTATTCCCAGCGCTGAAGCGCTGGGCTAAGGTCGAACGCCCCTTCGGGGCTTGTTCTCGAATGCTGCTTGTTGCTACGGGTGGCCTTCCCGTTCACCCTCCCTATTCTACCGTCCGCTGCTAATCCCCATACCCTCAAAGGCTTACATTGACCTTGGGGTGCATCTTTCGATACTCTTAAAGCATCTTTTCATTATAAGAATCCAGAAGTGTACCCTAAGGGTGTGGGGGATCCAACTTTGTCTGAAAGCAAGAAACTTAACACCAAGACGCTATTGCTGTTGAAGCCGCGCGGATTTTGCGCCGGAGTCGTGCGCGCCATCGACATCGTGCGCATTGCGCTGGAGGCTTTTGGGCGTCCGATTTACGTGCGCAAAGAGATTGTGCACAACCGTTTCGTCGTGGAAGAACTGCAGCAAAAAGGCGCCATCTTCGTCGATAGCGTCGATGAAGTGCCTGAAGGCGAACGCGTCATCTACAGCGCCCACGGCGTTTCTCCTGAGGTGCGAGCGGACAGCAAACTCCGCAATCTGCGCGTGATCGATGCCACTTGTCCGCTGGTCACCAAGGTCCATGTGGAGGCGGTGAAGTTTGCCAAGGAAGGATATTCGCTGATCCTGATCGGCCATCGCGATCATGATGAAGTGATCGGCACCCTCGGCGAGGCGCCAGCAGTGACTCAGGTCGTCGGATCGCCCGCAGAGGTTGCATCGGTGACGCTGCCCGATCCCAACCGCGTCGCCTACTTAACCCAGACGACACTCAGCCTTGATGAGACTCGGGACATTATTGCCGCGCTGCGAAAGCGGTTTCCGAATATCAAAGGGCCGGCAGCGCAAGATATTTGCTATGCCACGGAAAACAGGCAGGTTGCGGTAAAGCATGTGGCATCCGACGCCGATTTGCTGCTGGTTGTCGGGTCCGACAATAGCTCGAATTCCAAGCGCCTGGTGGAAGTTGCCCGGAGTTTGGGAACCGGGGCGCATCTAATCGATGACTGGCGCAACATCAAGCCGGAGTGGTTGGATGGTGTAAAGACTGTTGCCCTGACCGCGGGAGCATCGGCTCCNNGACATTCAGGAACTCGAAATCATGCCGGAAAATGTGCGCTTTGGATTGCCGCCGGAGATCGTGGCAACCATCGCATCGGCCCCGGCCGTAGCCGTGGAATCGTAGTCTGGAGCACTTGATGGACGAATCCTCCCCTTACTCAAAAAACTCTGCGAACAGTGAGGCAAGAAATCACGCAAAAAGTGCGGCGTCTGTGCCGCAGATGCGATTCGGCAAGATCGATGACTTAGGAAGTCGGGTCACGGTCGCCGTCGATGCCGCGCGCAACTATCTTTTTTCGCAGCAGCACGAAGATGGCTACTGGTGCGGAGAACTCGAAGCCGACACCACCCTTGAATCCGATTACATCCTTCTGCACACGCTGCTTGGCACCGGCAACCAGCCTCGTTTCGACAAAGCGGCACGCTACATCCTGAATCATCAGAATGAAGATGGCGGCTGGAGCATCTACTCCAGTGGACCCTCAAACATCAGCGCTTCAGTCAAGGCTTATTTCGGCCTAAAACTCGCCGGATTCACAGCCGATCACCCTGCCTTAGCGCGCGCCCGCAAAAAGATTCTTGAAATGGGCGGCGTCACTGAAGTCAATACATTTACCAAGATCTATCTCTGTTTCTTCGGGCAATACGATTACGATGCGGTGCCAGCGATTCCGCCGGAGATCGTCCTCTTTCCCAACTGGTTCTGGTTCAATATCTACGAGATTTCTTCGTGGTCGCGCGCGATTCTCGTGCCGCTTTCGATTTGCTATGCCAAAAAGCCGTTCAAGAAAATTCCCGATGAGATGGGAGTGGAAGAACTTTTTGTCGGCGGACGTGACAAATCGCGCATGCATCTGCATTGGGCGAAGAAGATGGTTTCGTGGCGCAATTTTTTTCTGGTGCTGGACCGGCTGACTCATTGGTTTGAGCGGGTGCATATCCGTCCGCTGCGTTCGCTGGCTTTGAGAAAAGCTGAACGGTGGATGCTGGAACGCTTTGAAATGAGCGATGGTCTCGGCGCGATTTATCCCTCCATGATGAATGCCATCATCGCGCTGCGCTGCCTGGGATATTCGGTGGACGATCCGCAGTTTATTCGCGCCGTGGACGAGTTTGAGAAGTTGGGAATCGAAGAGGACGATACGTTCCGCATGCAGCCCTGCATGTCCCCGGTGTGGGACACCGCGTATGCGCTGTTTGCCTTGGGCGAGGCGGGAGTTCCCGCGAACGATCCGCGAATGGTCAAGAGCGCCGACTGGATGCTCCAGAAGCAAGTGCGCAAGCCGGGCGACTGGAAAATCAAGAATCCCAAGGGCGAGCCTGGCGGCTGGTACTTCGAATTCAACAACGAGTTTTATCCGGACGTTGATGATAGCGCCATGGTTTGCCTGGGGCTGAGCCGCGTTGAGCATCCGAACGGACGTTATCAAAGTGAATCAGTCCAGCGCGCGATCGATTGGATACTGTCGATGCAGTGCAAAAACGGCGGCTGGGCGTCGTTCGACAAAGACAATGACCGGATGGTGTTCCAGTACGTTCCTTTTGCCGATCACAATGCCATGCTCGATCCGGCGACGGTCGACATCACCGGCCGAATTCTCGAGTGTCTTGCCACCTATGGATTTGACCAGAGCCATCCTGCAGTAAAACGCGCGCTCAAATTTATTCGGCAAGAGCAGGAACCCGATGGCAGTTGGTTCGGCCGATGGGGCGTGAATTACATCTACGGCACCATGCAGGTCTTGCGCGGCCTTGAAGCGATGGGGGTCGATCGTAACGATCCCATGGTGCAGCAGGCAGCAGAATGGCTGCGCTCGGTGCAGAATGCCGATGGTGGCTGGGGCGAGACCGTGGGCTCTTACGACAATCCAAACCTGCGCGGACAAGGCGACAGCACAGCTTCGCAGACCGCGTGGGCGATTATGGGACTGCTCGCGGTCGGCGACACACGCAGCGAATGCGTCGCGCGTGGCATGGCCTATCTGCTGCGCACGCAGAGTAAAGACGGATCGTGGGATGAGAAGTTCTATACCGGAACCGGCTTCCCGCGCGTGTTTTATTTGATGTATCACCTGTATCGCGAATACTTCCCGCTGATCGCGCTGACGACCTATTCGAAGGTGATGGCGGAGAAAAGTGCAAGCTAGTTTGGGAGCTAGTTCTCAGTTCCCAGTTCTCAGAAAAGCCAGCGCCGCTTTTGGGTTGCGGTTTTTCTGGTGCTGACTGAGAACCGGGAACTGAGAACCGAGAACTGCTTTTGAAAGCTTTCGTAACCGGGGCTACCGGATTTCTAGGCAGTCATGTCGCGCGTGTGCTGGCGGAGCGGGGAGCCGACTTGCGGCTTCTGGTGCGTCCGACCAGCGATCTGCGCAACATCGCCGATTTGAACGCCGAAAGAGTTGAAGGCGATCTGCGCGACGCGGCTTCGATTGAGAAGGCGCTTTCCGATTGTGAGGTCGTTTTTCACGTCGCCGCCGACTACCGGCTATGGGTGCGCGATCCGAATGAGATGTACCGCTCGAATGTTGAGGGGACGCGCTGCCTGCTCGAAGCCGCCCGCAAGCAAGGCGTCCGGCGCATTGTTTACACCTCGAGCGTAGCAACTATGGGCTTCGGTTCGGGTTCGAATAATGGCGGGGTCGCCGATGAAGAGAGTCCAGTTTCTCTGGCAGACATGATCGGGCACTACAAGCGCTCGAAGTTCATGGCGGAGCAGGTGGCAATCGAGGCTGCTCAGTCTGGAGTGGATGTCGTGATTGTGAATCCCACCACTCCGATCGGCGAGCGCGATATCAAGCCGACTCCGACGGGGCGAATCGTGGTGGATTTTCTAAAGCGGAAATTTCCCGCGTATGTGGAAACGGGATTGAATTTAGTCGACGCGACTGAATGCGCGCGCGGACATATTCAGGCGTTGGAGAAGGGCCGATCGGGCGAGCGCTACATTCTCGGCGGAGAGAATCTAACGCTGAAGCAGATTCTCGACCGCCTGGCAGCGATTACAGGATTGCCGTCGCCGACCGTTAAAGTGCCGCACTTCGTTGCCTTATCGGGGGCCGTTTTTTACGAGATGGTAATGGGACGGCTTTTAGGCCGCGAACCGCGCGCCACGATTGACGAGGTGCGCATGTCGCGCAAGATGATGTTTGTGAGCTCCGCGAAAGCGGAGCGGGAACTGGGATGGCGAGTAATCCCTGTCGACGCAGCGCTGCGGCGTTCGGTGGAGTGGTTCCGTGCAAACGGTTATGTCGGAGTGCATGTTCAAGAGTATGCCTAAGATCGCGATCGTCGCCGCCATGGAGCGCGAAGTCTCGCCGCTTATCCGAAGCTGGAAAGTGCGCACGCTTTATCAAGGCGGACACTCCTCGCAGCGATATCGTCTTTTTGAAAATGGCGATACCGCGCTCATCTGCGGTGGCATCGGTCCTGAAGCAGCACGCCGCGCCACCGAAGCTTTGATTCAGGAAGTGAATCCCGGCCGCGTAATTTCAGTTGGCTTTGCCGGCGCGCTGCATGCTTCGTTGCAAATTGGCGATGTGCTCATGCCGCGGCACGTTATTAATTCTGTCGATGGCGTGCGAACGGATGTTGGCTCGGGTGACGGAGCGCTCGTAAGCTCCGCGAACGTTGCGGGCAAGGACCAGAAGCTTCGTTTCGCAAAAGCCTACGCCGCCGTTGCAGTCGACATGGAAGCCGCGGCCGTGGCGCAGGGAGCGCTCGCGCGGGGCGTCGAGTTCGGGGCGATCAAAGTTATTTCCGACGCATCTGATTTCAACATGCCGGCGCTTCATCGTTTTGTCGCAGCCGACGGGACGTTTCGCTCCGTAAGTTTTGCTAGTTATGTTGCGCTACGTCCCTGGTTGTGGCAAACGGCGCTTGCGCTGGCGCGAAATAGTTCCAAAGCAAGCCGCGCTCTTTGCCAAGCGCTATCGAGCTATATAAAGAGCTATCTGGAGCGCGAGACTCGCGGCCCTCGTATTTTGCCGCGTGAGGCTTCGATGATGAATTCATCCGTGGACGAGTTTGATTCAGCATCCGCGCAAGAGTTCGCAGGCGCACATACGGCTGCAGCTCTTGTGTCTCATACTCAACTTAAGGGAAAGCAATAGGTAGTGGAGAGCCGGGCGTCCTCGCCCGACAGAACGATTCGTGCTATGGCAATTGCTCGAACATCGACGTTGGCAGTTGAAAGATCGGATGCAAGCGAGGTGCGCATACCTTCCACAATGAAGGCTGCGGTCTATCGGGGCGTGAATGATGTGCGCCTCGAGGAAGTACCTGTTCCTGAAATCGCCGCCGGAGAAATTCTAGTTCGCGTTCACACCTGCGGCATCTGCGGCACCGACCTTAAAAAAATTGCCAGCGGCTCCCACTCCGCGCCCCGAATCTTTGGCCACGAGACTTCGGGAGTGGTTGCAAAAATCGGCGACGGCGTCAAGAAGTTCAGCGTCGGCGACCGCGTGGTGGTCTTTCACCATATCCCGTGCGGAAAGTGCTACTACTGCCGCCACAAAACCTTCGCCCAGTGTGAGGCTTACAAGAAGGTCGGATGCACGGCCGGGTTCGAGCCGTCTGGCGGAGGATTCGCCGAATATGTTCGAGTGATGGATTGGATTGTTCGTCAGGGAACAGTTCGCATTCCAGATGGAGTCTCTTTCGAGCAGGCGTGCTTTGTCGAGCCGGTGAACACCTGCATGAAGGGGATCGAAACGCTGCAACTTGTCGGCGGCGAAAGTGTTCTAGTAATTGGACAGGGACCTATCGGTATCATATTGAGTACATTGGCCAA
>PLBX01000231.1:7645-8088 GCA_003135495.1 Acidobacteriaceae bacterium
GCCATGGATGCAGTGCGTCCGGGGGGACGGATTTTGCTATTCGCACAGACGGTTCGGGGTGAGGCTACCATTGATCCAGCCTCGGTTTGCGTGGACGAAAAAAAATTACTGGGATCGTACAGCGCGTCCGTAGATTTGCAGGATGCCTCGGCTGGTTTTGTCATGGGCCGAGAGATGNNNNGTGAACGGAAAGATGACGGCAGCCGTCCTCTATGGCAAGGAGGACGTAAAAATCGAGCGAGTTCCGATCCCCCGCGTGGGCGAGGGTGAAGTGCTGGTCAAGGTGCAGGTCGCGCTGACTTGCGGCACAGATCTTAAGGTGTATCAGCGCGGCTACCATGCACGCATGATTGTCCCTCCGGCGCTGTTCGGGCATGAACTGGCTGGGGTGATTGAAGAGGTAGGGCCGGGTGTACGCGCGTTCAAAAAAGGCATGCGCGTGG
>PLBX01000231.1:8121-8321 GCA_003135495.1 Acidobacteriaceae bacterium
GAGTTGGAGATTCCGGCGCATGTCTCGTTTCTGGACGCCGCCATGGTCGAGCCGTTGGCTTGCGTGCTGCGCGGGCTGCACGAAACCGGAGTGGAGATCGGCGACACCGTCACCGTGGTGGGAGGCGGTCCCATCGGGCTGATGTTTATTCAAGTCGCCAAGGCGGTTGGATGCAATGTGATTTCCGTGGTGAAACGCGA
>PLBX01000061.1 GCA_003135495.1 Acidobacteriaceae bacterium
TCCTGCTGCGCTCAGGATGACACGGTGCGCTAAGGGAAGATCAAACTGCTTCGCTCATCATGACCGTCAAACTAAGGGTTCTTCGCGGCGTGCAGGCTCGGCTGGGACGCGTGCTAGAATCCTAATTGATGATGCATGGGGCCGATGCTTCCTGATATTGAAAAATTACTGGAGCTGCAGACTGCGGATAAAGAAATTCGCAGGCTGCAGGATGAAGTTGCTGCGCTTCCAAAACGCGTAGCGGTGATTGAACAAAAGCTGGCTGGAACCAAGGCGCAACTGGAAAGGGCGCAAGCCGCGGCCAAGGGCGACGAAGCCAATCGCAAGAAGTTCGAAGCGAATATCAAAGACCTGCAAGGCAAAATTTCCAAGTATCGCGACCAATCCCTCGACGTAAAAACCAACGAACAATATAAAGCTTTGCTGCATGAGATCGAGTTTGCCGAGACTGAGATTCGTCTGAACGAGGACCGCATTCTCGAGGTAATGGTCAACGTCGATGCGCGCGATAAAGAAGTGAAAGCGGCCGAGGCCGAACTGAAGGCCGAAACGGCGGAGATCGAGAAGGAAAAAGAAGACGCGCGGCGAGTGACTGCGGAAGACCAGAAAAAACTTTCCGAATGGAATGCCAAGCGCGACTCCTTGCGGCATGGAATTTCCGAAGATGTTCTTCGGCAGTATGAGCGTGTAGCGAAGTTTCGCGGCACTGGGCTCGCCGAAGTGCGCGACCAGAAGTGCATGGGCTGCCAGGTGATGCTGCGTCCACAGACTTATAACGAAGTGCGGAACGGCGAGAAAGTGATGGTCTGCGAGTCCTGCTCGCGCGTGTATTACTTTAATCCGGCGAATGAAGTGAAGCCGGAGCAGGAAGTGGTGACAGTTACGGGCCGCAAGCGCTCGCGACCGAAAGCAGACGCGCCGCAGGCGTGGTTTTATCGTCCGGATTATGGCGAGGAAGGCGAAGTGCTTCTCGCCTTCACGAATAACAGCGGCAATTCGACGCGCCGTATTTATGAATTGCATACCGGACGCCAGTTCGGCGAAGTGCTGATGCGCGAAGGAAATTACCGGCAGGCGTTTCCGGAAGATTTAACCGAGTCGACGCTGCGCCTCAACGGCCATTGGGACGAAAAAGAAATAGATGAGTGGGGATCCGAGATCCCTTCCAACGTTCTCGACCTTCTACAGAAAGATCTATTGGCAATCCGGCGCGAGCATCGCGTTGGCCATAAAGAACATTCCGCCTCTCCGGCGGAACATTCGGCCGCGCGCTAGTTCCAGGTCTTCTATGTAATGGAGCGCCGTGTAATGGAGCGCCGGGCGTCCCGCCCGGCCAAAGAGAAATTCAAAATATAAACGAGCACCCCCGAAAGCAAAATAGTTACCGTAGATTACTCGACATGTTGTTTCGTATCGGACTGTGGTTTCATTCATGCTATTGTCTCCCCGCGGAGATAGATGGATGGAGACACTGGAAGCAGCGGAGCCGACGCACGAGCAGTCAATCGAGAAGTTGCGGTCGTCGCATGTTCCGCAGAAACAACATAGTGAGAAACATAGATTGATCCTCTGCCTGCTGCTGGTTCTGGCAACGGTCGCGCTCTATAACCCAGTTACTCACGCTCCGTTTCTCAACTTCGATGATGACGCATATTTCACTGGCAATCCGCATGTTCGCGCGGGCTTGAGCTGGAACACCGTGGTTTGGGCTTTCACAACGACTGAGCTGTCGGATTGGAAGCCGATCACATGGCTTTCACATACCTTGGATGGCCAGCTATTTGGGTTCAAGCCGGAAGCGCCGCACTCTATCAACGTGCTGCTCCACGCTACGAACGCAGCGATCTTATTCCTGATTCTGCTGGCTGCCACAGGCTTTGTGTGGCGCAGCCTTGGAGTCGCCACTCTTTTTGCGCTGCACCCTATTAATGTTGAGTCGGTAGCGTGGATTGCCGAGCGGAAGAATGTTCTCAGCATGCTGTTCTTTCTTCTGGCGCTCGCGGCTTACGGATGGTACGCGCGGCGTCCTGGAGTTGGACGGTATCTTGCGGTGACAGTGGCTTATGCGTTGGCGCTGATGACTAAGGCGCAGGTTATTACGTTTCCATTTGCGTTGCTGCTATTGGATTACTGGCCGTTGAATCGTCTGGCGCCAGAGGAGACGGGAAGCCTTGAGTTCCGGGCGGAAGGGGCTTCTGCTTTTGACTTGAGCGCTCCACAGAGAACATCTTTGGTGCGGTTAATTTTGGAGAAGATTCCTTGGTTTGCATTATCGGCGGCTAGCGCGGTCATCACCATGAAGGCGGAGGCGGAAGCTACTCAAAAGGAGCTGCCGTTTTGGGCGCATGTGGCAAATGCGGCGCTTTCCTATGGGAAATATATTTTCAAAGCTTTTTGGCCGCGCGATCTTGCGGCCGTATATCCGCATCCTGAGCTGACGATTAGCATTCCTGCGGCGGTTGTGTCGGCTTTGGCACTGATCGCGATCTCTATTGTTGCCTGGGTCTATCGGGAGCGCCGTCCTTTTTTTGTGGG
>PLBX01000551.1 GCA_003135495.1 Acidobacteriaceae bacterium
CCGGAGGGAGAATTTCGGGCTCACTGGATCGCGGACGCGTCTCAGATCGGAAATCAACATTCGCATCAGTACTAGCGTCGGCGTTGGAAATTGTGCTATGACTTCCCTGCTCTCGGGTTACAAACCAAACCGCCGCGGTCCACGTGGGAAAAAGATCAGCGCCGGGAATGAGTTTCGCAGCCGCTGTTGGAAGAAAGGCCCAGTGCCATCCCAGAAGCTTGATCATGAAAAAGCCCACGACGACATCGAGCAACGTATCGACGGGAGAGATGGCGCCCTCGACAAAGACGGGAAACGCGGCGATCTGCAGGGCATCGGCTGCAATGGCGATGGTCCAAGCCAACCGCAGCTCTGGAGTTTTCAGAGAGTTAAAGTAGTTCTTGAAGCTCAGAATAAGCGACATGTGGAATGCTCCCCGCCCGTAGGATCTGGCATCAACACTTATCAACACTAATGGTTAGATGCATTCTGCGGAGCGTCGTTCGCGTTAAAGGTCGCGGCCAAGGCTTAGGATTGCCGTGCGGGTGCAGCTGCCGAGCTTCGCTCGGCTTGGACGGGCGAGGGCGCCCGTCCCCACACGTGCCGACCGGACAATCAGATGACGTTTGTTCTTTGTCGAATCAGTGACAGAAACTCAGTACGCGTCTCCTCTTCATTGCGGAAGCAGCCTAGCATCGAGGAAGTGACCGCCGAGGAGTGTTGCTTTTCTACGCCTCGCATCATCATGCAAAGATGGCGAGCCTCAATGACCACCCCCACCCCTTGCGGCTCGATCGTGTTTTGAATTGCTTCGGCGATCTGCGTCGTCAGCCGCTCCTGAATTTGCAGGCGGCGCGAGAAGATTTCTATCAGCCGCGGTATTTTGCTCAGGCCGATGACTTTTCCATTTGGAATGTATGCGACGTGCACTTTGCCGAAAAACGGCAGCAGGTGATGCTCGCATAGGCTGAACATTTCGATGTCTTTCACGATTACCATTTCGTCGTAATTGACAGTGAAAAGAGCCTTGCGCAAGAGCGCTTCGGGGTCATCTTTATAGCCCTTGACAAGAAACTGCATGGCTTTGGCGACGCGCGCCGGAGTGCGGGAAAGGCCTTCGCGGTCGGGGTCTTCCCCAAGCCGGACGATCATTTCGCGAACTAACTCTTCGTAAGTGGCGCTGGTTAGAGTGTTGGATTCGGTTGTCGGTTTCATAGCTTTCGGTCAGTGGTGTCAGTCGTTCGTCGGTAGACTACAGTCGTTGGTTGTTAGCAAGCCGGTTCGCGGACGACTAACGACCATCGACTAAAGACCGTTGTCCCCCGCATATTCGAACGAATTCATCATAGTTTCTTCGATTCGTATCTTTTCTAGATGAGCCGATTTGAAGCCGCGGTTCACAATTTCATAAATTGCGATGCAGAGGTTCTCCGTGGTTGGAACCAAGTTCGCAAATTCTGACAGAAGGTTCAAATTCTGATGATCGTAGCGCTCCAGAACTTGAGTCTTGACGAAGTCATCTAAATCGACAAGGTTACACACCATTCCGGTCTGTCCATCGACTTGGCCGCTCACCGTAACCTCGATCACGTAGTTATGCCCATGCCCGTAAGGATTATTGCATTTGCCATAGACATCGCGATTTTCCTGTTCTGACATTTCATCGCTGTGCAGGCGGTGCGAGGCGGGAAACATATACCGGCGTGTAAGGAGGGCCTTCATGAGTTTTTATGCCTCGCCATAAAAATCCACAAAGAGATCCGGTGATTCGTAAACTCGCACGCGATGTAACCGAGCGGCTTTGAGCTTTGGCTCGAGGCGCTGCCAGATAGTGATGGCGAGATTTTCCGTAGTCGGAATTCGGGTAAAAAATTCCGGCACTTCTTTGTTCAGGAAGCGATGGTCAAGCGCGTCGAGCACTTCCCTGCTCATCACGTCCTTCAATTGCTTGAGGTCGACGACGAAACCTGATTTCGGATCGACCGCGCCCTTCACGGTCACTTCCAACGTGTAGTTATGCCCGTGGCCATTCGGATTATTGCACTTGCCGAAAATGCGCTGGTTCTCCTCCAAAGTAAGCTCTGGATTGTGATAGTAATGCGCGGCGGAAAATTCGGCTTTGCGGGTTAGATAGACCATGGAACAGCTCTCAGCTCTCAGTTGTCAGCTCTCAGTTCTTGGCCCTTAACGATGGGAATTTTGCTTGCACGCGCGGCTTCTCTCCATTCGCCCGTACCAACATTGTAAGCGCGGCCCTTCCACCTTATTCGCCCCTGCTTATGAGCCGCATTCGAACGTAACAGCAGATAGGTGAAGATCGGAAAGCCAAACGCAATCGCGAGCAGGTTGTTTACAAATCTGAAATGAGAAATTCGTATTCGCCGGTACACCACCACCCAGAAACAAAGGAACCCGATTCCCAGCGGATGGCGATTCCACGCTGCCGACCCTGCCAACGCGAGCGACGTCCAGGCTAAGAACCAGAACAACAAGCTCTGCATCGCCATGCGCGTTGATTGTGGGAATAAAAGCGCGAGATTTTTCGTCCAGCCTGCGCGAAGTTGGACCCAATTGCGATACATGCGAGCGCGCACCACATCGCCGCCGTAGCGGAAGTGAACATGAAAGCCGCCGTTGCGGAATAGCCGCGCGAGCGCTACATCTTCGAGAATCTCACTGCGCACGGCCGCGTGGCCGCCCACGGCTTCATACGCGGCGCGTCGAACCAGAATGTACTGTCCGTTTGCGGCTACGATTTGTAACTTAGGATCGCGCACCTTTCTCGGCGGATACTGCCTCGTTAGTTCAGAGAAAATCACAGGCATCACGGCCCGCTCAGTGAAGGTGACGACGATCTGCTCGGGTGAGTAGGACAGCAAATCGGTCTTTTCGTTTTCTGCTTCCTTCAATGCCCGCATCAGGGATCCGGGCAGATGCACGGTGTCGGCATCGGTGAAGAGGAACCAATTTGCTCGCGTACTTTCGACTCCCACTTCGAGCGCATTGTTTTTGCCAGTGGACTGCTTTCCTGTTAGGTCTTCTGACAGCGGCCGCGCGCTAATCACACGCACGCCCGAAAAGCTCTCTGCGATCTCGCGAGTACGGTCATTCGAAGCGTCATCCACCACGATGATCTCGAACTCAATCCCAACTTGTGTGGTCAGCGACTGCAGACATGCGCCGAGATTGGCTTCTTCGTTTCGCGCCGGAATGATGACTGAGACATCGAGGATCGATGTCTTAGGCTGTGGCCGTGCCGAAGGGGCTGGAAGTGAACTATCCATCATCTAATTACAACTTTTCGTTATTATAACGGGGTGAGACGAACGCTTCTTGCTCAGCTCCTGAATTCAGGAAAAAAAGTCGATGCTCAAGGCTCAGCCGCCCTTTTTGCTACGTCGTCGCGAAGGCGATGTCGGAGGACGAAAGCCGTCGCTCCGGCGGTTTTTCTTCTTCTCGTGATCGGATTGCTGGCCGCCCTCAGCGGATGCTACAGCGGCAGCCATCCTGGACGCATTGGCTCTGATGCGCCGGACTTTACGGTCAAAGATTCGGACCATTCCGTCACGCTGAGTCAATTTCGCGGACAGGTCGTGGTGCTGAATTTCTGGGCGACCTGGTGCCCTCCTTGCATTGAGGAGATTCCCTCCATGGTTCACATGCAGACTCACCTGAAAGATAAAGGTGTTGTCGTGCTGGCAGTCAGCATCGACGCCGATGACGCCGCTTACCACAAATTTCTCAAAGACTATAACGTCAACATGGTTACGGTTCGGGATGAGCCGCGAAAGGCCAGCTCGCTATACGGCACATTCGGCTGGCCTGAGACTTACATCATCGATCGTAAAGGGGTCATCCGGCGCAAGTTTATTGGCGCAGTCGATTGGACGAGCCCCGAGATCGTGGATTACCTGACCAAGCTCTAGCACGAAATCGAGAAATCACGGATCTACAATAGAGTGCTGGAACCAAGCTGCCGCAATTCAGAAGCAGCATTCACATCACGAACGGAAAATTTAACAACGGCTATCATCAAATTTCTGGTGCAAGCGCCCGCGAACGCGGTAGGGTGTAGCAAGATTGCTCTCCACCACGACCAACCATATTGCGGCCACTTTGTTGGCCACCTCGCTAGCGGTCGTTGTGCTCCTGTCGACGGCCACCTCGGCGGCCACTTCTGCGGACGACAAGCATTTATCAGTTTATTCTTCGGTCGCGGTCTACACCGTCCCAGTCGTCGAACGATCCGGGCTTGAATACGTTGGCCTGCTTGAACTGATGGAGCCGCTCGGCCGTGTCAGCAGCCAGTCGCAAGGCTCACACTGGACACTTCGCTACAACGCCGTGGATGCGGAGTTTGTCGCTGGAAGGACGCGCGCTCGAATCCATGGCCGCGATCTTGACCTTCCTGGTCCGTTTCTCATTGAAAATTCACGCGGATTAATTCCAGTCAGTTCCATAAACGAAGTGCTGGTGCGTTTTCTCGGAGCAGCGGTGAATTTCCATGAAAGCGCGCGCCGTTTATTTATCGGCGGCGCTGGCACGGAGGTAAGTTTCCAGTTTGATGCCAACATCCCGTCGCGCTTAGTCTTGAATTTCACGGCTCCGGTGAATCCCAGCATCTCCACCGAGCCCGGTAAATTGCGCATGGTTTTTAAGCGCGATCC
>PLBX01000362.1:0-5046 GCA_003135495.1 Acidobacteriaceae bacterium
TCCCGCGTGACCACTTCGGAGATTCGCCGGTCCTGTTCGAGTGCCATCTGCACCTGGCCCGCCGTGTCCTTCCTCTACGGTTGTAGACGGATGAGCGGTGCGAATATTGTAGGGCGCGCCTGAGATCCTTAGAACTAGCCGGGATCCGGAAGAGGCCGCGGAGTCGGGAATTGGGCTGCGGTTGCGAAGTAAAGACTCTGAGATTGAGTTGGAGTAAACAAAAATGCCATCCAGACGGATGGCATTTTTGCGTTTTGCTGAATCGCCTGACGAAGTTGCGGGGCGAGCCTTACTCCGAGCTAATCCGCATGCCGTAGAACGACCGGTAGACGAAGAATACGGAGACGGCAAAGAAGGCCAGCGCCAGAATATGCGTCAGGTTCGCGCCGTGGTCGCGTGTCAAAGAGACGGCCAGCTCGACAGCCAGCAATCCAAAAAGAGTGGTGAATTTAATGACCGGGTTCATCGCCACCGAAGAAGTGTCTTTGAATGGATCTCCCACGGTGTCGCCGATTACGGTCGCATCGTGCAACGGCGTGCCCTTTTGTTTCAGCTTTGTCTCCACGATCTTCTTGGCGTTATCCCATGCGGCTCCGGCGTTGGCCATGAAGATGGCTTGGTAGAGGCCGAAGATGGCGATGGAGATAAGGTATCCGATAAAGAAGAATGGTTCGACGAAGGCGAAAGTCAGCGTGCCGAAGAAGACGGCGAGAAAAATGTTGAACATTCCCTTCTGCGCGTACTTGGTGCAAATCTCGACAACTTTCTTGCTGTCGGCGACGGAGGCTTTTTCTGAGTTTTCCAGTTTAATGTTGGCCTTGATGAACTCGACTGCTCTGTAGGCTCCAGTGGTCACGGCTTGCATGGACGCGCCGGTGAACCAGTAAATCATGGCGCCTCCAGTGATCAGGCCAAGGAAGAATGGAGCGTGCAGCAACGAAAGCTTCTCGACGTTGGAAGTGAGGCCGTTTGTCAGGGCCATGATGATAGAGAAGATCATCGTGGTCGCGCCGACGACGGCAGTGCCGATCAGCACCGGCTTCGCTGTGGCTTTGAATGTATTGCCCGCGCCGTCGTTTTCTTCCAGCAGATCTTTGGCGCGTTCGAAGTTGGCGTCGATGTTGAAATCTTTTTTCAGTTCAGCCTGGATATTGGGAACCTGCTCAATCAGCGAAAGTTCATAAACCGACTGCGCGTTATCGGTAACCGGACCGTAGGAATCAACGGCGATCGTCACCGGGCCCATGCCTAAGAATCCAAATGCGACCAAGCCGAAAGCGAAGACTGGGGCGGCGATCATGGTTGCCGCGACTGCGAGTCCCATGCCGCTGAAGAAATAGGCTAGCGCCATCAGGGCGACCATTGCCAAGCCCAGCCAATATGCGGAGAAGTTTCCGGCGACCAGACCGGACAAAATTCCCAGTGATGCGCCGCCTTCTTTCGCCGATGTGACAACTTCGTTGACGTGCCGGGATTCGACTGACGTGAACGCTTTAACCAGTTCGGGAATCAAGGCTCCGGCTAGTGTTCCACAGGAGATGATGGACGCCAGCTTCCACCATTGCGTGGTGTCGCCGCCAAGATTCGGAATGATGAAATACGAAACGATGTAGGTAGCGACGATCGAAACGATGGACGTGAGCCATACTAACGACGTCAGCGGAGTTTCGAAGTTCATTTCATGGGCGTTGCCAAAGCGCGCTTTGGCAATGGCGGAATTGATGAAGTACGCGAGCGCGCTGGAGACGAGCATCATGATGCGCATGACGAAGATCCAAACCAGCAATTGCACCTGGATGGAAGGATCTTTCACGCCCAGCAAAATAAAAGTGATCAGCGCGACGCCGGTAACGCCATAGGTTTCGAATCCATCAGCAGAGGGCCCAACCGAATCGCCGGCATTGTCGCCGGTGCAATCGGCGATNNGCGATCTTGGTGAAGATGCCGCCCGCGATTCTTAAAGCAGCCGCGCCGAGCGACTCACCGATGGCGAATCCGATGAAACAAGGGCCCGCGTAATCTCCAGGAACGAAGAGCAGAATGAAAAGCATGATGAGAAGCTCGACCGAGATGAGCATCATGCCGATCGACATTCCAGCTTCGAGCGGGATCTGATAAACAGGATACGGCTTGCCCGGGAGCGACGCGAAGGCAGTGCGCGAATTGGCGAATGTGTTGACGCGAATTCCGAACCAAGCCACGCCGTAGCTACCCGCGATTCCGACCAGGCTGAATATGAGGATGATGACAACGCGCGGAATTTCAAAGTGCAGCAACACTCCGAAATAAAGGACGATGATGGCGGCGATAAAGGCCCAAAGCAGCATCAGAAATTTGCCCTGCGTCACGAGGTAGGTCTTGCAGGTTTCGTAAATAAGTTCGGAAATTTCGCGCATAGTGCGATGTACCGGAAGGTTCTTCAGGCGCATGAAGATGACCATGCCGAAGCCGAGTCCGAATACGCAGAAAAGGAGGCCAATCGTGAGGAGGCGATGACCATCCATGCCGAGGAACGAAACAGTGGAAAGGTCGGGAAGTGTGAGGCCGGCCTCACCGGCTTCTTGCTGGGCCAGCGCCGCCGTAGAGAGCAGCGCGAGGGTTGCGAAGAGAGTCGAAATTTTCGCGAAGCTCGTCGCGAATGTTTTCATAAACCGGCATGCGATGGACGCAAGATTGGCGTTAGTAGTGCGCATCAAAAATCCTCCTAAGAATCCTTCAGGGGTCACGACAGTGTGTTTTTGTGCTGGTGCGCTACCGCTTCACCAGAGTCTTGAACACGCTCCGAACACGCTTCCACCGCAAGGCGAAACATTAGAGGAGTGCCGATTTGGCCGCGTCGGAAAACACTTGTGCATCGGCGAACAGTCCGACGATCAGACTATTCCCCACGAGCACGAAGCATTTGTTTATAACATCTTGCCAGAAGCGGGGTCAATGATTGCTATCACATTTATCGGTAGCGTGAGTTTTCCTGCGCGAGCGAAAAAGCTTTTGCGGCCAACGGCAGATGAGTGTCATAAGGAAATCCAGCCTGCGGAATGGCGGCGGTTCCGTATAATTAATGTCTGCCATGCCAGCCTCCCTGGAGACGATTGTTGCCGCGACGCGCCGCCGACTCTCCGCGCGCGATGGGAATGGCGGCCGCCGAGTGTGGACGAGAGAACTGGAGGTCGCGGCGGCCCGGCACACTCCGCGGGGATTTAGGGACCAGTTGCGACGCGTCTCTCGCCACGGAATCGCAATTATTGCTGAACTGAAAAAGGCCTCGCCGTCAAAGGGCTTGATCCGCGAGGAGTTCAAGCCTGCGGAATTGGCGCAAGAACTTGAGCAGGCTGGCGCATCTGCGCTCTCGGTTCTTACGGACGAGCAGTTCTTTCAGGGATCGCTTGATTATCTGCGCCAGGCTTCGTCGAGCAGTTCCCTGCCTTGCCTGCGCAAAGACTTTATTGTCGATGAGGTTCAAATCCTGGAGGCGCGAGCAAATTGCGCCGACGCCATCTTGTTAATTGTTGCGGCGCTCGAGCAGAAGCAGTTACGTGCGCTGGCAGAAAACGCGCGCTCGCACGGACTGGACGTACTGTGCGAAGCTCATGATGAAGAAGAACTACAGCGAGCGCTGGATGCCGGATGCGACCTAATCGGCATAAACAGCCGAAACCTGCATACTTTTGAAGTTAATCTGGAGACAGCGCTACAACTGATCGGAAAAATACCCGAGACGTGTGTCAGGGTGGCAGAGAGTGGCATCCAATCGGGCGCGTATATAGCCCGTCTGCGTACTGCCGGGTTCGACGCCTTCCTGATCGGCGAATCGTTGATGCGATCGGAGCGCCCCGGTGAAGCACTGGCGAAGCTAAGGGAAGAAGCGAGAGCAGCGGTCAGTTGACTGTGCATTTACTGAAAGCTGACAACTGAGAACTGACAACTGTTTTATGACTTGGGTAAAGATCTGCGGCATCACGAACCCCGACGATGCGCTCGCCGCTGCTGATGCGGGCGCGAATGCGCTGGGCTTCGTGTTCTATCCAAAAAGCCCCCGTTACATTACGGTAGAAACGGCGCGAGCGATCGCCGAGAAGGTGCCGGAGATTGTTGAGAAGGTTGGCGTGTTTGTGAATGAGACGGTGGAGCACATACGAAATACGGTCAAAGAAGCGGGGCTCACAATGGTGCAGTTGAGCGGCGACGAGACAACCGAGTTCAGCCGCTCGCTTTCGAAGGCGTTTGCCAATGGCGCTAAGCGGCCAATGATTTTCCGGTGTTATCCCGCTAAGATTTTTGACGTGCCTGGAGAAAAATCGGTGGGATGGGATCCGGTAGCAGCAGGGCTCGTGGAACCTGATGAGGCATATAAAGGAAAGCGCGTGCACAAAATTCACGTCGCAAAAAATGGAGACCTGTTTTTAGAGACGCACGGCTTTCGTCCAGGAGTTCTGTCAGGCGTGATGCTTGATTCTTCGACGTCGGAGACTCGTGGCGGCACGGGACGAACTTTCGACTGGGAACGGGTTCAGCCCTGGGCGGGAATCATCAACAGCATCAGCAAGCTGATCGTTGCCGGCGGACTCCATCCCGGCAATGTTCAAGAGGCAATCCACCTGCTCCATCCGTGGGGAGTGGATGTTTCATCGGGCGTGGAAAGCGCACCGGGCAAAAAAGATCCGAGAAGGGTTCGCGCATTTGTTAAAGCTGTGCGAGCCATGGAAGAAGCAAGTTGACAATGGCGACCGCGACGGCAAACAAACCTCAAACTCGAAATTCCAGCGCCACGCTTACAGGCAAAGCAGCAGCACAATCCGCCGTGCCCGGCCGGTTCGGAGCCTACGGCGGCCGCTATGTTCCTGAGACGCTAATGGCCGCGCTCGATGAACTAGAGCGCGAATATGAAAAAGCCAAGCGTGATCGCAAGTTTCAGGAGCGGCTCGATCTTCTGCTGAAGACTTACGCGGGACGGCCTACGCCTTTGTTCTTCGCGCGCCGCCTGACGGAAAAACTTGGCGGCGCAAAAATCTATCTCAAGCGTGAGGACCTGCTCCACACCGGCGC
>PLBX01000362.1:5139-5270 GCA_003135495.1 Acidobacteriaceae bacterium
TACATGGGCACCGAAGACATGCGACGACAGGAACTGAATGTCTTTCGGATGAGGCTGCTGGGCGCCGAAGTTCGCGGCGTCGATTCCGGCTCGCGCACTCTAAAAGATGCGATCAACGAAGCCATGCGCGA
>PLBX01000362.1:5379-8472 GCA_003135495.1 Acidobacteriaceae bacterium
AAAAAGTTCAACTCATTGGCGTTGAAGCAGGCGGACGCGGCGAAGCATTGGGCGATCATGCCGCTCGCTTTCGCGGCGGGTCGCCTGGAGTTCTTCAGGGAACCTACTCTTACGTGCTGCAGGACAAAGCAGGCCAGATCGCGCTCACACATTCAGTTTCGGCTGGACTCGACTATCCGTCGATCGGGCCGGAACACGCTATGCTTCAGGATTCGGGACGCGCGGAATATGTTCCCGCCTCAGACGCTGAAGCGCTCGCCGCGACCACTCTCCTCGCTCGCACCGAAGGCATCATCCCCGCGCTGGAATCGGCCCATGCCGTGGCTGAGGCTATTAAGCGGGCTCCGAAGATGAAGAAGGCAGAGGTCGTAATTGTGAACATCTCGGGGCGTGGGGACAAGGACGTCGGAATATTGCGTGAGAATTTGAAGTTGGATTAGCTGGGCTGACAGCGACTAAACTGCGATTTCCCTTTGACAATCCCAACACCGAAACCTAAAGTGGCAGGCAATGTTCACCGCAATCGCCGCTCTGATCCTTTTAGTGCTCATACTAATTGCGAAGGACCTTAATGCAATCAGGAATCAGGCCGAGTCAGTCCATAAGTTATGGATTTGTCGTAAATGCCATGGTTCGGGCCGCGCTCGGGATGCGGATGATCCAGAAGAGCGATGCGACCTCTGCTTCGGCGACGGGTCGGCCGTTGGGGAGACGAACAGGTGGACGGCGCAGATATTAGGAAAGCTCGACAGCATTCACAATCTGATCCTTCGACTTTGGGCTTGTCCTACCTGTTCAGGTTCCGGACATGCCCCATCGATTGATTTTGTTGAAGCTCCGAAGGAATGCGCAACCTGCAAGGGCACAGGGCGCGCCAGAATTGGAGATAGGTAGCGTTCAACGATTCCGGGTAGGAGTAGCAGGATCGCTGTCATCCTGCCCATCCTCGGTCCATCGATTGGACAAGAGTTCGTGCGCTTTATCTACAAAGGCTTGGCGACAATCCTTATCCGTAAATCGTAGTTTGATGCGTTGGTTGTCGCGTTGCCAGTCGGTTTTCTTTGTATGACCCCATCCAATCATGCGATGCGGGTAGGGTGCCTTCTCAGCCCATTCACAGAGGGAACGAAGACAGTGAATAACAGCGTAGTCTGTAGAGTGGCATCGTATACTGAAGTGGAATTTTTGAAAGTAGTCCATATTTTCTATAATAATCTTGCCATGCCGAAGCTCGCGCGCATCGATGACAAAGACAGGGGCAAGACGATGTTCAGGTGTCCTGAGCCAAACTGTGGATGGGAATCAGAATGGATGCCAATCCACCAAGCGTTTGAACCGTATCACGAATGCAAGCAACCAAAAGAAGTCAAACCCGTTTTCTCTTAGGCTTATTCTTCCATTAATGCCCTTTCACTTTGAAGATAAACCGGCGCTAGTCGCGTATGTAACTTGTGGCGACCCTGACATCGCCACCACGCGCGAGGTGATTCTAGCGGCGATCGAGGCGGGCGCCCGCGTCATTGAACTGGGCGTGCCGTTCAGCGATCCGGTGGCCGATGGGCCGGTGATTCAACGCGCCAGCGAACGCGCACTGCGCGCGGGCGCGACGCTTGCCGGCGTGCTTGCGCTCGTGAAATCGCTGCGCGCGAAGACCGAAGTGCCGCTCGTGTTGTTCAGCTATTTCAATCCGGTTTTGCAGATGGGGCTTGAGAAATTCGGCGGCGCGGCAAAAGCGGCGGGCGCCGATGGCGTGCTGATTACGGACCTCACGCCCGAGGAAGCGGGCGACTATCGCCGGGACATGTCCGCGCGCGGACTGGACACGATTTTCCTTGCCGCTCCCACATCCACCGACGAGCGGCTTGCGATCATCGCGAAAGCGACGAGCGGATTTCTGTACCTGATTTCGCGGACCGGCGTGACCGGCGCGAAGGACCAGCTCGCGGACGAATTGCCGGCGCTGGCGCGGCGCGTGCGGCGTGTCACCGAGCTGCCCCTGGCCATCGGTTTCGGAATTTCGCTGCCGGGGCATGTGTCCGTGCTCGGAGGATTGGCTGACGCCGCCGTGGTCGGTTCAGCGCTGGTCGAGGAGATCGAGCGCGCGGGAAGCGTGGACGCGGCGGCCGCGGCGCTGGCCGCGCGCATCAAGCTGCTGAAAGGCGCGGCGACGGCCGGGATGAGCCGGCGGGAGCCAAAAGCATGAGCGTGCCGGATAAGAACGTGGAAGGCTGGCGCCGCAAAATCGACGAAATCGACCGGCGTCTGGTCGAGTTGCTGAACGAGAGCTCGAACTGCGTGGTGGAAATTGGGCGGATCAAGCAATTGTCGGGCGAAGCGCTCTATCAGCCGGATCGCGAGAAGCAGGTGCTCGACGGCGTGGTACGGGCAAATCCCGGGCCGCTTCCGGACGCCGCGATTCGCCGCCTGTTCGAGCGGATTTTGGATGAAGCGCGATCGGTGGAGCGCACGGTGATGCACGGCAGCGACGGAAAAAAAGAAGGCTAGCTTCGTATTTAGCACTGACGAGACGAAGTTTTTTGTAGCGCCGGCAGGTTTTCCGGTCACAGGAAAAGTGAAAAGGGCCGGCGAGACGACGGCGCTACCAAACGTCTCGATTACGGGTGGCCTGCGGAAACGTAAACGCTTGTGGGCGACGAATTTTACGAAGAGAACAGGAGTTGAGATGGTTGTCGTGATGCAGGAAGGCGCGAAAGAGGAGCAGATCCAGCACGTCATTGACCGCCTGGTGTCGATGGGGTTCGACATTCACCGTTCGACCGGGGCGTCGCAAACGGTACTGGGCGCCGTGGGCGTTCCCGCGGATTTCGATCCGAGGGACGTCGAAGTGCTCGATGGCGTTAAGCAAGTCGTGCGCATCACGCATCCTTACAAGCTGGCGAGCCGCGCGTTTCGCCCCGAGGGCAGCGTGATCGAGTTGCCGCGCGGCGTGAAATTTGGCGGCAAGGAAGTGGTCGTCGCCGCGGGGCCGTGCTCGATCGAGACTCCGGAACAGATTGGCGTGATTGCGGAACGCGTTAAGAAGGCGGGCGCGAAGATTTTGCGCGGCGGAGCGTTCAAGCCGCGCAGTTCGCC
>PLBX01000503.1:0-725 GCA_003135495.1 Acidobacteriaceae bacterium
TGCGGGAACGGGCTCGGAACTTTTTCCAGCCGAAGATTGCAACGCTCGGCAATTCCCAGCGTCCGCGCTAAAACTTCCGGCGAATCCTTAAATACCCGCATCATCTCTTCGCCGTTCTTCACGAAAAACTGATTGCCCTCGAACTTCATCCGGTTCGTGTCCTGAATCGACTTCCCCGTCTGAATGCACAGCATCACATCCTGCGCGTGCGCATCGTCTTCGCAGAGATAATGACTGTCATTGGTCGCAACCATCGGCAGCCCGAGATCTTTCTCCAACTTGAACAAGCCAGATTGAATCCGGTGCTCCATTTCCAGCCCTTGATCTTGAATCTCAAGAAAGAAATTATCTTTGCCAAAAAGATCGCGATAAAATCCCGCAGCCGCACGCGCCGCGTCGTAATTTCCTTCCGTCAACCGCTCCGCCACTTCCCCCTTCAGGCACCCGGAAAGCCCGATCAGCCCCTTGGAATGCTCCGCCAGAAATGCCTTGCTCACTCGCGGCTTGTAATAAAACCCGCGCAGCGAAGCCTCCGACGTGATTTTCACCAGGTTGCGATACCCTTCCTCATTTTCCGCGAGCACCAGCAAATGGTTATAGGTGTCACCATCCGGAGGAGTGCGCGTGATGACGTGATCATCCTTCTTGCAGATATAAAGCTCGCAGCCCACAATCGGCTTCACGCCAGCCTTGTGCGCGGCGTTCACAAAATGCACCGCGCCAAA
>PLBX01000503.1:800-7599 GCA_003135495.1 Acidobacteriaceae bacterium
TGCTATTGCCATGTGCAGTAAAAAATATATCGTGGCGGGGCACCGCTCGGTTGGACGGGGCATAGCCACGTCACCATACGATACGCTTCTACTTCGGCACCTGAAAATCCACGCCGCGGTCGTCATTCATTTTCGCGGTCGCATCCAGGTCCAACTGCGCCAGCGGAATTTTTTTAGCCGCCTGCTCATTCAGAACCCAAAGCGTCCCGCCTGAGATCGCATAATTCCGGACTTCCTCAACATGCTTGTCGCGAAACACCAGCGCCGTCGAAGGTTCCAGTTCTGTCCTCGGACGATTGCGCGCTTCCACATCCGCTTGCAGACGGTCGATCTTTCCACTCAATACCTGAACATCGCGCTGCAATCCGTCATCCTCACGCGAGGGGGCAGGATAATATTGGCCCGCGTTATCAGCCGCTGAATCATCGTTGTTCTGATAGTCGCTCTGATTCAAGGGATCCATGTACCAACTGTAGTAAGGATAGTAGAGTCCGTACGGATAGTAACCCCTCCGTCCACGGAATCCGCGACGATCACGATCGCCAAAGCCATGCCCGCCCACGCGCACCCGAGTGCTCGAACTACGAGAGAAACTGCGTGCGGAGTTGGCGCCCAAGTAGCCGCCATAAGAGTGACCCACATTGCCACCATGGAATGAGCCTGAAGAATGAGAAGCAAATCCGGAAGAGTGTGAAGCAGACCCGCCACCTGAGGCATGACCTCCGCCATGTTGTGCCCACGCCGGGAGCGCAAGCAAAATCAGGTTCAACGCCGCGATGCCAAACCAGCGCCGCATACAGCTATTATAGCCGACTTCTGCCCGAGCCGACGCGACAATACGCCGGCCTTTCCTTCGTGAACCTTAGTGCCCTTTGTGGTTGAAGCCTTTGAACGCGGCCAGCACTACTTCCCCTTCTTCTTGGGTTTAGCTTGAGGTTTAGCCTTGGCCTTTCCCGCCGCCTTGCCGGTCTTAACCACCTTGCTCACTTTTTTTGCCGGAACCTCCGCCTTCTTAGCAGCCTCGACAGGCTTAACCGCCGCGCTCTTCCCCGGCGCCACGTTCTTCGCTGCCGGAGCCGTTTTCGTGACCGCCCTTCCCGGCGCTGCAACCGGCGCGGCCACGGCCGCAATCGCTGGAACCGGTGCAGATTTTCCTTTTCCTTTGCCTTTAGGTCCGGGCGTCGCAGCAGCAGATGCAGCCGCAGCAGCGAACACCGCTGCCCTAGCCCCCCTGCCGCGCTTCGCTGGCGGCGGAGGCGGCGGTGGTGGCGGAGGCGGCGCAATCGGTTTCAGATACTTCAACGTCTCCGTCCGCGAGCGCAGCTTGCCATCCAACAAAAGCAAAAACACGTCGTTCGCAATCTTCGGATACGCCGGCATTTCCGGCGTAATGTGCAGCTCCGTCATCTCCGGCAACGGAACTTTCTGCTGTACCTGCCGCCACTTCGTGAAAAAATTCTTGATCTTCTGCTGCACCGATTGCTGCCGCGCCGTGATCGCCAGAAATAAAATCATCTCCGGCCGCGCCGACGACAATAACTGCCACGTTCGCGACGGCGTCGATGCCTCCTTGCCCATCAATCGCTTCGCAAGGCTATGCGCATTTGAATCAAGGTCCTTCCATGCCTCGACCATATCCTTGCGCGGAATTGCCCGGCGCAATTCCGAAATATCTTTATCGCCCAGCCGCTCGGTCAGAAAATGCATCACCGCCGGAGCCACATCCGGTATGTAACCCAGCTCATTCATCTGCTGCCGCGTCTTCACCAGCGCGCTGAGACCAGCCGTATCTACTTTGGCAGTGCTCCAATGCGGATTCAGAACTTCAAGCCAGCCCTCTTTTTCATAGGCCTTGAGCACGCCCAGCGCGTCATCTTCATAGGCTAGCTGTTCGATCTCATATCCAATAGCCGAACTGCGAATGTGTTCGATGTAATTGTTTTCTTTTGCCGAGTCGTACCGGGCCTGCGTCCGCTCTTCCAGAGGCCAGTGGAACCGCGTACTAAAGCGCGTAGCCCGAATCAACCGCGATGGCTCTTCGAGAAACGCGTAGTTATGCAGGATGC
This sequence comes from Acidobacteriaceae bacterium, assembly GCA_003135495.1. Classification (GTDB taxonomy): domain Bacteria; phylum Acidobacteriota; class Terriglobia; order Terriglobales; family Acidobacteriaceae; genus Acidiflorens. The sequence continues at coordinate 2,867 of PLBX01000503.1, forward strand.
GAATGACCTTCGCCTCGATATCGGCGGCGCCATTAAAAGGATCCATCAGCAGGCCGCGCGATCCCTCATTCAGCGACAGGGCCACCGCATTGATCGTGAAATCGCGGCGGCGAAGATCTTCAATAATTGTTGCCGGAGCCATCTGCGGCGCTTTGCCCGGCTTGTCATAATGCTCCGACCGCGCCATCGCGATCTCGGCTCGCACGCCTCCCGGCAGAGTCAGCAGCAACGATCGCGTCTCGCTATCGGCGTTGCCGACCACCGCTCCCGCCCGCTCCAAGTCCTTCTGCAACTTCAGGGCATTTCCCTGCACCGTGAAATCGAGGTCGCGAATCGGGAAACCGGTAATAATGTCGCGGATGGCGCCGCCGGTGAGATAAACGTTCATCCCCGCCGCTTTGGCGGCGTCTACAACGAGGCTGACTGCCTTCTGTTGGTCCGGCGAGAGCCGGGTCTCCAATGTGTATATGTAATCGGCCATGCCTTCCTAGTCGCCTCAGAGTGCTGGACTGGGGCGTTATTCACAAGATTTCCACAGGGAAACTACTAAGGACCCCAGGCGCCAGCCCTTCGAAGGAATCTAACTCCCTCTAGCCATTAGACTTATATCGCAGAACCACGATCCACTGAACAAGAGAAAATACCACAAGGTTTACCGTTTGGCTACTGCGAAGGCACAAACCCAGTTAATTCATAGGGAAAGTGGGAAGGAAAGTGCGAAAATCCAAGTGGGAGCTTTCCTGGCGCCGCCTCAAGCATTTCTGCTGCCTGGCTGATTAGGCGGGACGGGAAACACTCGCGCCACATGCCCTCAACTCACAAGAAAGTAATCGTACGGAAACACGACCGCGACTCCATCAGCGGCTACGTCGCCCCCGCCAACTTCGTGATCGAGGGCAAACTCGAACTCCTTAACACCTCCGGCAACGTAGTCGCCATCGACCTGCATGAGATCAAAGCCGTTTACTTTGTTCGCGAATTCTCCGATACCGATCTAATGCTCCGCAAGACCTTCACGACTCGCCCCCGCACCGAAGGCCTCTGGGTCCGCCTGAAATTTAAAGACAGCGAAGTAATCGAAGGTATCCTTCCCAACGACCTAACCCAAAATCCCAATGAAGGATTTCTGCTGAACCCTCCAGACCTCCGCTCCAACACCCAGCGCGTCTTCGTGCCCAGAGAAGCCCTGGCATCGTTAACCGTCCTAGCCGTAATCGGCTCCTCCAACCGAAGAAGAAGAGGCGGCCAACAAGACGCAAGACAAGTCACCCTCTTCGAATCCTAAACATAGGGACGGACGCATTCGTCCGTCCGGTCGAGCAAAGCTCGGCCTCTAACCTACGTTTCAAAACGTCATCACGTTCTGAGGTTGTCATCCCGAGCGAAGCGAAGGACCTCTACATTTGCTCGCGACGCCGGGAATGCATAGGTCCTTCGCTTCGTGCAGATGACAAGCTGACAATCACAACTTGACGATGACAAGCCAAGCACGAATCGACCCGCCTTCCGCTACAATTCCCGAAAAGCCATGAAACTCTCCGACATCGCTACCGCCCTAAATGCAACCTTGGAAAACGTCGCCCCAGAAACCGAGATCACCGGAGTAGCCGCCATAGAAAACGCCACCCGCGGACAACTCACCTTCGTCAGCAATCCCAAATACAACGCTGCTGCAAAAACGACGCAGGCCTCCGCCGTTATAGTCGCGGACAACTTCCCTGCTATTCACACGGGAATGCTCCGCAGCCAAAATCCGTATCTGGCTTGGGCCAAAGCCATCGAACTCTTCTACCAGCCACCGCGCTATGCCCCCGGAATCCACGCCACCGCGGTCGTCCATCCCACAGCCCGGCTCGGCAAAAACGCCCACCTCGGACCCTACGTAGTCATCGACGAAGACGCCGTCATCGGAGACAACGCTGTCCTCCTGGCCCACGCCGTCATCTACCGCAACGCCAAGATCGGCCACAATTTCTTTGCCCACGCCCACGCCATAGTCCGCGAATTCTGCCAGCTCGGAGACAATGTGCTCCTGCAAAATGGCGCCATCGTTGGCTCCGACGGCTTCGGCTTCGCCAAGTACGAGGACGCCCATCAATCTCACTGGCACAAAATCGTTCAGTCCGGCAACGTAGCGCTCGAGAGCAACGTCGAGATCCAGGCCAACGCCTGCATCGATCGTGCCAGCATCGGAGAGACCCGCATCGGGCGCGGCTCTAAGATCGACAACATGGTCCACGTCGGCCACAGCTGCGTCATCGGACACGACACCCTGCTCTGCGCCCAGGTTGGCCTCGCCGGCACCACCGACGTAGGCAACAACGTGATCCTGGCCGGACAAGTAGGCGTCAGCGGCCACGTCAAAATAGGAGACGGCGCCATAGCCATTGCCCAGAGCGGCATCCCGCACGACGTCGCCCCCGGAGCCATGGTCAGCGGCGCTCCCGCCATCGATCACCGGTTATGGCTAAAATGCTGCGCCGCCTATGCCAAGCTCCCCGAGATAGCCAAAGCGGTAAGAAAGCTCTCCGAGCGGGAGTAAGCTCCAAGGCATGCTCTCCGGCGGCGCTTAAACCTCTCCTCGAATGTTTCACGTGGAACATATTGTGGGTCAATANNACAAGTTAATCCACAAGTTAATCCACGCGGGAAGAATCAGCGAGCGAAGAAGCAAGCGCTGAAAAAAGCAAAGAAGAAAACGCCAAAGAAAATCTCACGCCTGCAGGCTTCGGGAGGAGATCTGCCGCCGATGCCAAACTGGCCTCGCTACTTCAAGGCCATCAAAGAGCCGGTCACGCTTCGCGTGGACGCGGACGTTTTAGCCTGGTACCGGAAGCAGGGCCGCGGTTACCAGACTAGAATCAACCGCGCCTTGCGCAAGGCGATGATGGAAGAAAGAATGATGGAAGAGAGAAAGATCGCCGAGGAGTGAGTGGAAAAGAGGCAGTGCAGCCCAAAAATTCGTCGGGAGAGAGAAACAGGTCTGCACTGCCAGAGGAAAAGCCGCCGTATAAGTGCTCAGTAGAATCTCTTACCGGCAGTTACCCTTCTCATCAGTTACTCAGCCCGAAGGATAAAGAAGGCGCTGAAAGGCTTTCTGTTCAATATTGCACAGTGGTACTAATTTTTTTGATTACGGGCCTCACCCTCCGGTGGATTGTCATCTGACCAGAGCGGCTGTTTCGCGAGCAGCAGAGAGGCTTCTTTTCGCACCCTCTGCGAACGACACATAAGTGATCGGAAGCGTGGATGTCATTAATATGACCATGAGTCATTTTCTCCACGCAAAAAATCGCCGGCGGAATGCCTAGCGGAATGCCCAATGGAATCTTTTCTGTTACGAATTGCGAACGGAATAGAGGGACGTGCTCAACCGAAGACAGCTTATTGTATGGTCACCCGCATCCCTTGGTTCGTCGGTCAGGCAAGGCTCTTCCCCGAATCGTCGCCTGCATGGCGCCGTTGCGGCGAACCAAGGGGGTAGATTGATACCCACTTTTCAGCTCCTGAAGGCGGAATTTTTGGCAAATATATACTAGACACGCAAAGCCTTCTTTGTACGATTCACCGGAGAAAGCTCGTGTCTAGAGAGGACCAAAGAACGAGGGCTGCTGCTGTGCCCCATCTGCCTGATCAGCCAGCCCCTCACCCTATCGTCAGTTTCGTCCGCGCCCTCGTCGGGCCAGCCATCGTCATTACAGGTTGGCAATTAATGGCGACCTCCTGCGCATGGGGAGCGGCAATTGTTTATTTTGGCTTCCTCCTCTCGTTGGCTGAATGGATCTGGGAACCGGCGCTTCTTCAGCGGCCTTATCAAATCCAAATAGCTCTCATCGGAATCGTTTTCTCATTGGCTGCTGCATTTACGATTGGCGTGGCTTCGGCGCCTGCACCTGTTAAGTTCAAAAGTTTCGAAACGAATATAGACTACACCGGAGCCAACGCCCCAGCAGGGATTACATGGAACCCCTTCTTTACCGAGCTAGATTTTATCGTAACGAATCCCACTGATGAGAATTATGACAACGTTGATTTGCTCGTGAGACCAGACTTCCCGATTGCCAAGATTGCCCAAATGAGCAACTTGCAAGGTGTCTCATTCGAGGATCGATATGGCGTCAACATGCGTGCCAAGATCGAGGAAATCGGGAAACAGTCCCCAGTTCCAGTAGAATTTCTTGCGACAGACGCAGGCTACAAAGTGCATTGCGGCTCAATTCCGCCGAATAGCAGCCTCAGCCTAGTCATGGCTATCGTCGATTTTAAGAAGGCGTTACCACCAGACCCTTCCAAACCGGTGGTGATTCCGTCGGGAGAAGATTTGTCACACTTCACCATACCAGTGACAATTAAGAATAACGACGGAACGTTTACTTATTGGTTTGGGCGTGTCAATGAAAGACGCTACTTGCCAAAACCAACACCAACCAAAGTTTACGTGGAAATTTCATATACTGCGAACCATTGCAGAAAACACAAAACACTAGAACAGCCAGTTGATCGGTGGAACCTTCCATGATAACGAAACCGGAATACCTCGAAGGCGTGACGGCCACCAAGAATTTTGAAGAAGGTCTGAAAGCCCTATTCAAAGTTCCCGAAGCTGCAATTGGACCAGCAGCTGCTTTAACCGCCCCCAGTGCGTTATCTTCTCCGCCCCGTGGTAACCAGAGCCGACGAGGATTCGAAGTTTCTCACGCTAACCGTCGGCTACCCCGCCACTCCCATCGCTT
>PLBX01000151.1:0-2162 GCA_003135495.1 Acidobacteriaceae bacterium
CTGATGGACGTCATCGCCAGCGGCGACAACAAAATCAGCTTCCACCTGCGCAGCGGCATGCAGGTCGATGTTCGACTTCTGCCGCCGGAATCCTTCGGCGCGGCCATGCAATACTTCACCGGATCGAAGGCCCACAACGTAGCCCTGCGCCAGCGCGCCCTCAAAATGGGCTTCACTCTAAATGAATACAGTCTCGCCGAATTAGAAGGCGGTAAGCCAGTCGCGGGCCGCACTGAAGAAGAAATTTACGCCAAACTGAATCTCGACTTCATCCCTCCCGAGCTGCGCGAAAATTGCGGAGAACTCGAAGCCGCCGCCAACCACACGCTACCAAATCTGATTCAACAATTCGACATTCGGGGCGACGTCCACATGCACACCGTCGAAACCGACGGACGCAACACCATCGAGGAAATGGCCGAAGCCGCGCGAGACCGTGGCTACGAATACATGGCCATCACCGACCACTCAAAAAATCTAGCCTTCGCCAACGGCCTGACCGATGAACGCGCCCTGGCTCACATCGAGAGAATTCGCACTGCAGAAAAAAAGGTGGGAGGCATCAGAATTTTCGCCGGAATCGAAGTCGATATCCTTGGCGAGGGCTCCCTCGATCTGTCCGACTCCGTTCTCGAACAGCTAGACATCGTTATCGCCAGCGTGCATTCGCAGTTCAACCAGGATCGAGCCGCCATGACCGACCGCCTCCTGAAAGCCATCTCCAACCCAAACACCTCGCTGCTCGGCCATCCCACCGGACGCCTTTTACTTCGCCGCGATGCCTACCAGTTCGACATCGACGCCGTTCTAAAAGCCGCCGCCAAAAATAGAGTAGCGATGGAATTAAATTCCTATCCCGATCGTCTCGACCTGAGCGACGTCCACCTGCGAATGGCAAAACAGCACGGAGTCAAAATCGTGATCAATACCGACTCCCACCACACCTCGCACCTAGAAAAGATTCACTACGGCATCACCCAGGCGCGAAGAGCGTGGCTGACAAAAGACGACGTTCTAAACACTCTTCCCATGCAGACCTTCGCCAAAGCCATGAAGCACGAATGGTAAAAAGTTTCCTTAGTGAACCTTAAGTACCCTTGGTTGTAAACGGTTTTAAAAGTTCTCCGCCAAGGCCGCGGCCAGCGTCTTGACCCGCACCCAGCGAACGCGTACAGTTTTTACAGTAGGAGCCACTTTATGTCCAGCGAAGCCAGCAAATTCCTTAAATTCGGATCGGTCACCATCCTTATTCTGCTCTCGCTTGGCTATCTCGCCTACACCGGCGTCCAGGACAGCAAGAGTTACTACGTCACCATCAAAGAATTGAACGGCATGGGCAACGACGCATACGCGAAGCGGCTGCGGGTCGCCGGAAACGTAGTCCCCGGCTCCATCAAGCGCACCGGAACGCGCGTCGACTTCATGCTCAAAGAAAACAATCTGACGCTGCCCGTTTCGTATACCGGAACCGAAGCGCCTCCCGACACATTTAAAGACGACTCGCAAGCCTTGGCCGACGGCAGCTTTGGACGCGACGGCGTATTCCACGCCAAGCAACTACAAGCCAAGTGCGCCTCAAAGTACGCGCCGCAACCGGGCCAGCCTGGAGCTACCCCCGCTGCGGAACCAGCAAAAAGAATGTCGCAGAATCAGAGTTCAAGCTCAACCGGAATGGCGAACTGACACATCCCAACCCCATTGACTGAACCCGCCGCCCCCGTCGTCACCGTCTCGAATGTAATAAAGCAGTTTGGCCGCTTCGCCGCTCTTCGTGGCGTGACCGCGGAATTTTTCCCCGGCAAGCTCTACGCCATCCTAGGCGACAACGGAGCTGGCAAGACTACTCTGCTCCGAACACTAGCCGGACTTAACCGCCCATCCAGCGGCGAATTCACCATCCTAGGCTCGAAGAAGTTTCGCGACATCTGCCACCACGTCGGCTACATGGCACACCCTTCCCTACTCTACGACGAGATGAGCGCCATGGAGAACCTGCAATATTTCGCTCAACTCTACGGCATCACAGATAGTGCGCGTTGCGCGGACGTCATCCGCGCGGTCGGGCTCGATCCAGATTTACTTCGCTCCGTCGGCCAATATTCGCAAGGCATGAAGCAACGAATGTCCTTGGCGCGGGCATTGCTGAACGACCCGAAGATCCT
>PLBX01000151.1:2195-13497 GCA_003135495.1 Acidobacteriaceae bacterium
TGGATGGAGTACGGCAAAATTGTAGAGCGCACACGAGACTTGAAGCGCGAACCCGCGCCGGGGCTGACAAGCGAACTGCCGAGGAATTCGGAAAGATGAGCGCGCCCACCGGCATCACCCGCGCCACGCTCCTCAAAGATCTTCGCCTCGAGTGGCGCTCAAAAGACGCCATCAACTCCATGCTCTTTTTTTCTCTGCTGGTGGTGGTGGTATTCAGTTTCTCCTTCGACCCCACCGCCGAAGAATCGCGCCAAATCGCTGGCGGCCTCATCTGGGTAGCATTTCTATTCGCAGCAGTGGTCGCCCTGAATCAGACATGGGCGCGAGAAATTCGCAACCAGGTGCTGGACGCCTATCGCGTATCCCCCGCTCCCGCAAACTCACTGTTCCTGGCAAAGACGCTAGGCAATTTTATTTTCGTAACCGTGCTGGAAGCCCTGATGACGCCGCTCTTCATCGCGTTCTACCGTCTTCATTCCCTGGGCCCAGAGTGGCAACTGCTCTTAGTCGCAATCTTCGGAACCTGGGCCCTCGTAGTCAACGGAACGTTTTTTGCAGCCATGTCCTTGCGCACCAGAAGCCGCGAAATCATGCTGCCGCTTCTCCTTTTTCCAATCTCGATTCCAGCAATCCTCGCCATGGTGCAGTCGACTACAGCTATACTCAATGGCGAAGGCGCGCGCTTCTGGATCGTATTGCTAGCCACCTACGACCTGGTATTTACCACCGTCTGTCTTCTGTTATTTGAAACCGTATTAAACGCCGAGTAATTAATAATGGAGCGACGGGGCGTCCTCGCCCGTCAACCCCAGCACCAAGCGGGAAGGCTTCTGCCGGGCGAGGACGCCCGGCTCTCCACGAGCAAAGTTATGAGCAGCGTTACCAGCAAAGTTACAAACAAAGTTGCAAAATGAAAAAAGTTTTTCCCATCCTCGTCGTGCTAACCGGAATATTGCTGAGCTACGCCCTCTACCAGGCGCTGGTAGTCGCGCCCACCGAGCAAACCATGGGCAACGTCCAGCGCATCTTCTACTACCACGTCCCCTCCGCCTGGACCGCCTTCATCCTCTTCTTCGTCAACTTCGGGGCATCCATCGCCTACCTCATCAAGCGCCGTCCCACCGCCGATATCATCGCGCTGGTCAGCGCCGAAGTCGGAGTAGTTTTCTGCACCGTCGTGCTCGTCACCGGCCCCATCTGGGCGCGTCCCGTCTGGGGCATCTGGTGGACGTGGGACATGCGCCTCACTTCAACCCTGGTTCTCTGGCTAATTTACGTCAGCTATCTTTTCCTGCGCCGCTTTTCGTCCAGCGGAGAAACACCATTACTGGCAGCCGCTCTAGCGGTACTAGGCGCCCTGTGCGTACCGTTCGTTTATTTTTCCATCTGGTTTTTCCGCACACAGCATCCGCAGCCGGTCATGGGCGGAGGCGGCTCCATCGACCCCCGCATGATGCATGCCCTGCTGATCAACTGGCTGGCTTTTTCCTGCTTCGCGTTTCTAGTTTGCTGGTCGCGCTACCGATTGGAAAAACTGCAGCGTGAAGTCGATCACGCCCACGCCATGAAATCGCTCTTAGAGCCGCATGGCAGCGCACGATAAAGAATAAAGATGAAAAAAGAGAAAAAGAAAGATAAGGAGGAATAATTAATGAGACAAAACCCATACTTGTTTGCTGCCTATGCCGCAACCTGGATCATCCACATCACTTACTTGATAACCATTGTTCGCCGTTACTCCCGCCTGCAACGTGAAATCGAGGGCTTGAAGAAATAAATTGAAGAAATAAATCAAACAGCAGTTTTCCTACGACCCCTGCTTAATCTCAACCGCCTTGTCGTTGGCGAAAGTAATCGCCATCGGCTTCCCGCCATTCGCATAATGCAAAGTTCGAGAGCCATAATCTCCCGCACTCCCACTCGCCGGAGCTCCCGCTCCAATCGCAAAACTTGCCTGCAGTTCGCTCATTCCTGACTGCACTTCATGTGCATCAATCTTCTTCCACACGTCCGACGGCCAATGCTTGTAAAGCTCATGCGGATCCTCAATAAAAAAAGCGTCGTCGGAATAAATCTTGAAATCGCTGCCCTTCTCCGCTCCAATCGGAACCGCGTACTCCTTGCCCTCCAGCGAAAACACAGCCATCACCTGCTTCGTCCCCGCGGCCTGCGGAGAAACGTCCGTCACCACATCCTGAATCGACAGCTTCAGCAGAGGCGGCAAAGTCCCCGCCGGTTGCCCGAAGTCAGCTTTCCGCCGCGCTTTGTCGTAAGGATAATAAGCAAGCTGATATCCAACCTTCACCCACACCGGTTGCTCGGTCAATTGCCGCGCCGACTTCAGGTCATAAGGCCGCAACCGCTTCGGCGTAACATAGTAGTCAGCCTTCATCGCCGATTCCTGCGGCTTAGGTTTCGTCTCCTCCTGCAGCGCCTCATGCCGCTCATAGACGATATAAGCCGCCCGCCCGCCCGCGAGCAGGATCGCCACCACCATGAATATTTGCAGCTTATTTTTAACTTCCGAATCGACCGCCATAATCTGATTAGATTCCTGCTAGAGTTCGGCCCGCGCACTTACAGATCTTTACCACAGAGGGCACAGGGGTTTCACAGGGGGCACAGGGAGATTCCTGATTCTAGAGACGAATCAGTTAGAATATAACCATGCCCATCGCCCAGGACGACGTTCTAAACGCACTCAAGCAGTGTTACGATCCCGAAATCCCAGTCAACATTGTCGATCTGGGCCTGATCTACGACATCCGCTTCGACGACCTTCCGGAAGGCCAGCAAGACGTCACCGTAGACATGACCCTAACCGCTCAAGGCTGTCCCGAGCACGTCAACATCAGCGCCCAAGTCAAATCGCGAGTGGAACAACTTCCCGGAGTCCGCAACGCCAACGTCAATGTAATCTGGGAACCGGCCTGGACTCCCGAGCGCCTAAGCCCCGACGCCCGCAAGCAACTAGGCATCGACTAAGTCCTCGCCTCCGCTGTCACATAACACGCTGTCATCCTGAGCGAAGCGAAGGACCTCTGGATTGCGCCGCATCAGCTCAGTACTCTCCCAATTCCTCAAACGCCCGCGCCGCGCGATTCTCCGAAAACTCCTCAATCTTGCTCCCAATCTTCATCGCGATATCCATGTACCGCGTTCCCTGCCGCAAATACGACGGCAATTCCTCGCGAATCCGCGCAAATTCTCGGGGATACTCCGACGCCAGCACCGCCAATCCTACGCTTCCCACCAGCACCGCCGCCGGACGCCGCCCCTTGATCGCCAAGATTGCCGCCGTTCCTGCCGCTCCCGCAATCACCGCCTGCTTCCACGTTTCCATGTCATCTCCTAAAATGTCGATCAACTTTGCCAGAAGCAGGATTCTAAACCTAATCCATGCTTTATACTTCCGCGAGCGCAGTGCGCCCAATCAGCGGTCAGCACAAGCGCGATCAACTGAACCTATGATGCGATTTCGAACCTTCCCGTTCTTCTCGGCCATTGTCTTCCTGCTGAATTGCGCATTCTTCTCTACCGCCGTTCTTTGCCCAGCTCAAACCAAGCCCCGAGCCCGCGATCTCGGAGTCCCCTTCGACGGCACACCCGGCCCCTACAACGCCATTACCGACGTCAAGGGAGTCGAAGTCGGACACACCACGCTCATCTCCGGCAGCGGCAAACTCAAAGTTGGCGAAGGCCCCGTCCGCACCGGAGTCACCGCCATTCATCCCCGCGGCAAGGCCGCCAATGACTCCGTCTTCGGAGGCTGGTTCACCCTCAACGGCAACGGAGAAATGACCGGTACTACCTGGCTCGAAGATTCCGGCTTTCTCAACGGCCCCATCATGATCACCAATACCCACAGCGTCGGCGTAGTGCGCGACGCCGTAATCGCCTGGAAAGTGAAGCAGGGCAATCCCGACATGGAAGGCTATTGGTGGTCGCTCCCCGTAGTAGCCGAAACCTGGGACGGCTATCTCAACGACATCAATGGCTTCCACGTAAAGCCCGAAGACGCCTTCCACGCGCTAGACGTAGCCCATAGCGGACCCGTAGAAGAAGGCAGCGTAGGCGGCGGAACGGGCATGATATGCAACGAATTCAAGGGCGGCATCGGAACCTCCTCGCGCGTCCTCAGCGCGAAAGAAGGCGGCTACACCGTAGGCGTCCTGGTACAGTGCAATTACGGACGCCGCGACCAACTCCGCATCGCCGGAGTGCCCGTAGGCAAAGAAATTCCAGAGCATCCCGCCTACGGAGAAGACGTAGGCTCCATCATCATCGTAGTAGCCACCGATGCCCCGCTAATTCCCACGCAACTAAAACGCCTGGCCCGCAAAGCATCTCTAGGCCTGGGCCGCGACGGCAGTTACTCCGGCGACGGCTCGGGCGACATCTTCGTAGCCTTCTCTAGCGCCAATCCAGGAGCCGCCTCCAGCAAGGGAGTGCGCGACCTGAAAATGCTCCCCAACGACAGCCTCGATCCGCTATTTCTAGGCACCGTCCAAGCCACCGAGGAAGCCATAATCAACGCTATGGTAGCCGCCGACACCATGACCGGCATAGACGGCCACACCGCCATCGGCCTCCCTCACAACCGCCTGCAAGAAGTCCTAAAGAAGTACAACCGTCTAACCAAATAGCAGATTTTGGTTTTAGATCTAGTGTGGGACGAGTTCAGTGTGGGGACGGGCGCCCTCGCCCGTCCGAGCCGAGCGCAGCTCGGCAACTGCCGACGCCAAAGTAAACCTCAAATCGCAGCCCGCAGTTCGTCGCTCGCAGCTGCTGCATCCCTCGCTAGCCACAGCTCCAAATGCCATCCCCACGTTACCTTCGCTGCCCAACCAAAGCGTCTTCGCCCAATACTCTTCAGGGCATACAATTCAACCAGTGAAAGCCTATCGCATAGAACGCATCAAGAACGGCATGAAGTTCACGTGCAAGCAGTGTTCCCACAGCGTCACCACTCTTGATTTCGACGCCAAAGCCGGAAATCTGCGCACCCAAGCCGCCACCGCCATCAACGCCCACGCTACCACGGCACATCAAACGCCCATGACAGTCTCACTCCCGGATAGTCAACTCCGCAGTTGGCGCTAAACTTTAGCGCGACGAATTCTCGACCACAAGTTCTCGACCCGTTCAGAAATTGTCGTCTATATCCCTTGTCATCCTGAGCGCAGCAGGGACTTCACGAAGTGAAGCCCCTGCGAAGACGAAGGACCCCTATACCACCTAACATCGCCGCTTCAGGAAGTTCTCCGCTCCCGCCACTGCCCTACTCCTTCACCGCTCGATCCGTAATCTCCAGCCCCTTGTCAATAATCGCAAAGGCCTCGCGCATCTGCGCCTCATTAATACAAAGTGGAGGATTGGTGTAGAAAGTATTCCACCTGACCATCGTATAGAGCCCGTTCTCGCGGAAAAACTTCCCGAGCGCCGCCATCTCTTCCGAAGTCCTGTTAAACGGAGCCATCGGTTGCCGCGTCTTTTGATCGCGAATCAATTCAACAATCCCAAACAACCCAATCGACCGAACCGCGCCCACAGAGCGGTGTTTCGCCTGCAATTCCGCGCCAAGCGTCTTCATGATCGCGCCCATCTTCCGTGAATTCTCAATCAAATTGTCTTCTTCATAGACGCGAATAGTTGCGAGCGCCGTAGCGCATCCCATAGGATGACTATTGTAAGTAAGTCCTCCATAAAACACTTTGTCGTCAAAATGCCTGGCAATATGCCGCCGCATGCCAACCGCCCCAAGCGGAATATAACTGGAAGTAAGTCCCTTAGCCATACATAGTAAGTCAGGGACAACCTTCCAATGATCGACCGCAAACCACTTACCCGTCCTTCCGAAGCCCGACATCACTTCGTCCGCAATCATCAAAATTCCATACTTATCGCAAAGCTTACGCACCCCTTCCAGATATCCGTCGGGAGGCGCAAGAATTCCGTTGGTCCCAGTAACCGGCTCCAGAATAAACGCCGCAATAGTGTGCGGACCTTCCAGTTGTATAGTTTCTTCAATCATGGCCAGTGAACTTTCCGCCGACTCCCAGCCCCGCTCAATCCCATGATAAGGATCCAGCACCCGCACCACCCCCGGAATTCCAGGCTCCGCAGCCCATCGCCGAGGATCGCCCGTAAGGCTGATCGCCCCAGCCGTCGCCCCGTGGTATGACCGATAGCGAGCGATGATTTTGTGGCGGCCGGTAAAAAAGCGCGCAATCTTGATAGCGTTTTCGTTGGCTTCCGCGCCGCCATTGGTAAAGAAGAAAGTGTCAATGTCGCCCGGAGTAAGCTCCGCCAGCTTAGCTCCCAGCCGGGCCCGCGGCTCCGTGGCCATAAACGGATTGGCATAAGCAAGCACCGACGCCTGCTCCGTAATCGCCTGAATCACCCGCTCATCGCCATGTCCAATGTTCACCGACATCAGTTGGCTATTAAAATCAATAAACCGTTTCCCTTCCGGAGTCCAAAAATAAATTCCTTTGGCCCGAGCCACCGCAATAGGATCGACCTTCGACTGAGCCGACCACTCAAACAAAGTGTGCTTCTTAGTGAGGTTGATAATCTCTTGCCCAGTCATGGTCGGATTAGCAGTAGCCGTAGTCATACCAAACTCCTTCGCACTTTCCTTAGTGAACCTTAGTGCCCTTAGTGGTAGAGCACTAACTCAACCGCTCCGTCAGCACGCCTGTCTTTTCCGTCACGTGCGCCAGCCCCGACTCGAGCACATCCAAAGCCTCGTCCATCTGCCCATCAGTGATCACAAGCGGCATCAGCAGTCGAATGACGTTCCCATATGAACCCGCCGTGATCGTCACCACTCCGTGCTCGTAACAATATTGAGAAACTTGTTTCGTCTCTTTATCGGCAGGCTCGCGAGTTACTTTTGACCGCACCAGTTCCAGCGCCTGCATCGCGCCCAGTCCCCTGACGTCGCCTACCAGTTCCCATTGCGTCTGCCATTTTGCCGCACGTTTGCGAAAGCGCTCGCCCAGCACATTAGCGCGAGCGCACAAATTTTCCTTTTCGATGATTTCCAATACTGCCAATGCCGTTTCACAAGCCAGAGGATTGCCGCCAAATGTTCCGCCCAACTGGCCAACCGCCGGCGCGTCCATAATTTCGGCGCGGCCCGTGACCGCGGCCATGGGCAATCCGCCAGTCAAAGATTTCGCCATGACTACAAGATCAGGCTCCAATCCCAGCCGCTCGCTCGCAAACATTGCGCCTGTGCGCCCAAACCCGGTTTGCACCTCATCCGCAATCATAAGAATTCCATGCTTCCGGCAAATCGCGCCGAGCGTCGGATAGAATTCCGCCGGCGGAGTCACAAAGCCACCCTCCCCCAAAATAGGCTCAACAATTACCGCCGCTACCGATTCGGCTGCTACCACGCGCTTGAAAGTATCCTCAATATGCTTTGCGCAAAACACCTCACAAGAGGGATACTTCAGCGAATAGGAACATCGGAAGCAATAAGCGTACGGGATCCGGTAGACGTCGCTTGGAAAAGGCTCAAAGCCCGCTTTATAGGGGTGCGTCTTGCTGGTCGCTGCCATAGCCATGTAAGTGCGGCCGTGAAACGCATCTTCGAAACAGATAACTGCCGGCCTTTTGGTGTAACTGCGAGCTATCTTGATTGCGTTCTCAACCGCCTCCGCGCCAGTATTGACGAGTACGGTCTTCTTCGCGCCTTTGCCAGGAGCCAAAGCGTTAAGCTTCTCGCAAACTGCGATATACCCTTCGTATGGCAGCACGTTGAAGCTGGTATGGAGAAACCGCTCAAGCTGGCGGCGAATAGCGTCAATAACCGCGGGTGCGCGATGTCCGGTGTTGACGCAGCCAATGCCGCCTGCAAAATCAATCATGCGGTTGCCATCGACATCTTCAATGACCGCGCCTTCCGATCTTGCAACGAAAATAGGTGTGGCGTGATACAAGCCCCTGACCACGGCAGCATTCCGCCGTTTCATTAACGCCTGCGAGCGGGGTCCGGGAATCGGAGTGCGTAGTTGAATAGTAGACATAACTAGATCCTGATTATCAGTACCAACCTATTGGAGCCTCATTCAGATTGATATAAACCTGCTTAGTCTCGAGATATTCTTCAATTCCCCAAGGTCCCAATTCGCGCCCAAAGCCCGACTGTTTATAACCGCCCCAGGGCGCTTCCACATAAGTAGGCTGCATGTGATTCACCCACACAATACCTACCCGAAGCGCCTTCACGGCACGCATGGCTTTGAAAATATCTCGCGTCCACACAGCCGCAGCTAGCCCGTAAGGAGAGTCATTCGCAATCTTCAGCGCGTCTTTCTCATCCTCGAATGGAATCACCGCAGCAACCGGCCCAAAGATTTCTTCCCGCGAGATGCGAGCGCTGTTATCGATATCATAGAAAATCGTCGGCTGCACGTAGTAGCCTTTGGCGAACTTTGTGACTCGCCCGCCGCCAGCAGCCACCTTGGCTTCTTTCTTACCAATTTCAAGATACGAACAAACACGATCATATTGGTCCTTAGAGACAAGCGCGCCCATCTTCGTCTCGCGCTCCATCGGCGGCCCAACCCGAATCGTCTTCGCCTTTTCCGCCATCGCTTCCACAAACTTCTTGTAAATGGACTTCTGCACCAGAATGCGGCTGCCCGCCGAACAGACTTCCCCCTGATTGATGAAGACTCCGAACAGCGCGCCATCGATTGCAGCTTCAAAGTCGGCATCGGCAAAAAAGATATTCGGCGACTTGCCGCCGAGTTCCAGAGTCACGCGCTTCACCGTATCCGCGGCCTCTTTTACGATGATCTTGCCCACACTCGCCGATCCAGTAAAGGCAATCTTGTTCACGTCAGGATGCTTCACCAGAGGCGATCCGCAGCTTTCACCGAACCCCGTGATCACATTGACCACACCCTTGGGTAGTCCAACTTCATCAAACCACTTCGCAAGCTCCAACACAGTCAGCGGCGTCTGTTCCGCCGGCTTCAGCACGCATGTACATCCGGCAGCCAGAGCCGGCGCCAACTTCCATGCCGCCATCGTCAGCGGATAATTCCACGGAATGATTTGCCCTGCGACACCCATCGGCTCTTTGAGCGACAGGCTCATCGCATTATCAGGAACCGGGTTCACATAGCCAACGACCTTCGTCGCCAACCCGCCGTAATATTCAAAACACGTAGCCACGTCATTGATATCGAACTCCGCCTCGACAATCGGCTTACCCGAGTTACGGCACTCAAGTTCAGCGAGCATAGCCAGATTCTGCCGTACCTTCTCAGCGAGACGAAAGAGCACGCGCCCTCGCTCCTGTGCCGTCGTTGTCGCCCACGGGCCTTCCTCAAATGCAGCCTTGGCAGCCGCAACCGCGCGATTGACGTCGTCAGCATTTGCGTCGGGAACTTGTGCAATCACCTCTTCGGTCGAAGGATCGTACACAGGAAACGTCTTCGCTGACTTACTAGCCACAAACTCGCCATTAATCAACATCGAATAAGTCTTGACGTCCGTAGTAACTCCACCAGCCATAAGTCCTCCAACTTGCATAGCCCCGGACGAATCCGTCTGGGAGGCGAGCGCAACTCGCCTCTTTTCAAGCCATCACAATCGTCATCGGTCTAGACTCAACCGGACGGACGAATGCGTCCGTCCCTACGTAGGCCTTGCCGATTCAAGATCTGGCACTTTCAAACGCCCATAAACAAAAAAGAAAAACGCCGCCAGCGCCAAAAAAAACAATGTGAAACCAACCATCTTGGCTTCATATCTCCACACCGAAGTGATCTGCTTCGCCGGAAAGAAGGCGAGCGCTATTCCCAAGGCCGTCGTCACAAAGCCACACAGCCCGGAAACAATCAGCGTGCTGCGACCATACCGCGCTCCCGCCATGTCACCGTTGAAAGCAAATTTCAGCAATGCCGCAAACACATACAAAAACGGCACTAGTTGCAGGACTACCGCAAGCGACAGCATGGTTTGGAAAGCTTCCTGTACTCCGCCCGAGGCATAAAAGTTAATTACGATTAATATGAGTGACACAACCGCCTGCACGATAAGCGCGGCATGCGGCGTTCGATATTTAGGATGAACCTTGCCCAGCCAGGACGGCATGTAAGAATCGAGTCCCGCTACAAAAGGAATCCGTGCCGATCCGCCCATCCAGGCCGATCCGATTCCTGCGATCGAAAGGCTAAGCATTAGAGCGAACGGAGTAACAATCCACGCGACGCCGACTTTACCCGCCATATGGCTGACAGCCTGCACGATGCCTTGCAGCACGCTGATATCGTTCTTGCCAATCGCAACCAACAAAGTCAACGTCGCTCCGATATAAAGTAAGCCGGAGATTATGCCGCCCCACGCCACCGCTCCGGGCAACGTTTTCTGCGGGTCGCGAATTTCATCACCCATCACCGAAGCCAGTTCAAGCCCGACCAAGCCAAAACAAATTACACCGAAAGAATTCAGAACAAAACGCGGATCAGCCGGAATTGTAAAATCTGCGGATGTCACCGTTGTGCCGAAACGCGATAAGACTGTAATTCCGAGACCGATCAAAACTGCCGCTGCAATAAAAGTTCCGATGGCTCCCAGATTATTCAGCCACTTCCCTACCCCAAGCCCTACGATGTTCACGATTGTCAGCAATGCGAGCAGTGCCAAAGAGGCTGTCATGGCAAANNTTCTTGTTATCCGCTAGCGCCGCATGCCCCGGCCCCAGTACAAACACAGTTACTCCGACGAAATACAACATGACCGTCGGTACATACAGCATGTTATTCGTCCAGTAACACCATCCAGAAAGAAATCCGTGGAAATCTCCGAANNGGATAACGATGTGCCAACTCGATAACTGCAATTCCCTGCGGCCAGAAAAACAGCAGCAGAGATATCATCCAAAGCCAGACAGTTACTCCACCATTGGCGGCGATACTGGGCACAACATTCAGATTGAAAACAGCAACGACAAACAGCAGCACCAGATCAAAGCGTCCAAGGACGCGCTTCAAGTGCGGCTGATTGGGTACGTCGCTAGACATGGAAAAAGTCGGGTGATTGAAACTTCAGTCGGGATCATTCATCAGGTTATCGGGCCGCCGGGCCTCGGTGTTAAATGACCCGATGACCCGACGGCAAGACGCCCCGATTAGTCTTAGTGCGTGGCCACCGCTCCCAGGCGCTCGTGCTGCGTCGCGGCCAGAGATTCAGCAACATCCCCAAACGCCGCCAGATGTTTCTCGATATCGGCTTCGTTGTGCTGGACGGAAATAGTCCACTGCTCGTCCCACCAATA
>PLBX01000262.1 GCA_003135495.1 Acidobacteriaceae bacterium
ACAGGGGGTTGTTACAGAATGGTTAAAAGGGCGCGTTGGTAGTGGCTGAATTTCAAATTCAGCCACTACCGGCGCGTTGTTCTTCTTTAGGGTGGGGGGCCGGGCACCCTCGCCCAACTGTGACGGGCGGGAACGCCCGTCGCTCCACTGGTTTTACGCGGTCAACTTCTTAGGCTTGCGCGTGCCAACCCGGTTGTGAGACTACTAACTTCACTGCCATGCCCACGTTTGCTGTCATCGATATCGGCTCGAATTCCGTTCGGCTCAAAATCGCACGCCTGCAGGCTGGAAAGCTGAAAGAAATTCACGAAGATCGCGAAGTTACCCGGCTGGGGGAAGGCGTCTTCAGCAGCGGATTGCTGTCGCCGGAATCGATGTCGGAGACGGTGCGCGTCCTGCGGCGTTTTCATCGCGCGATGCAGGAGTGCGGGACGGATTCCGTAAAAGTGGTGGCGACCGCGGCGCTGCGCGACGCGCGTAATTCGCGCGCTTTTCTGGAGTGGGTGCGGTCCACCACCGGATGGACGATCGAGGTTATTTCCGGACTGGAGGAAGCGCGGCTTATTCACCTCGGCATTATTTCGACGAGCCGGCTGGGCGCGGGCAGCATTCTCATGGTGGACCTGGGCGGGGGGAGTTGCGAACTCACGCTTTCGCGCGAGGGCAAGCTTCGGGATACGGTGAGCCTGCCGCTTGGGGCGGTGCGGCTGACAGGTGAATTTTTGAAGCACGATCCGCCGCGCAAGAGCGAACTGAAACGGCTTAAGGGATTCGTGGCGCGGGAAATTACGCGCATTCAGGATCGAATTAAATCCGCGAAAGTCGGGACCGTTATCGCCACCTCCGGGACCGCCGCTGCACTGGCAACGGTCGCCAACCATCTGACGCGCCCGAAGAAAAGCCGCGCCTCGAGTTATGCGACGCGCGAGATGATTGGCCGTATCGCGAAACAGATTTCGCGGCAGACTCTCGAACAGAGGATCAAGGTTCCCGGCATTGGGCCTCGCCGCGCAGAAATTATTTGTGCCGGAGCCGTGGTTTATGCGGAATTGCTGGAGCGCTTTCATCTTCCGGGGTTTCGCTATTCTGCGCTCGGGCTACGGGACGGCATCCTGGCGCAGATGGCCGCCGAATACGATCGCAGCACGCGATCAGGGCGCGCGATTGAATCGGAGCGATGGGATTCAATCAAGCGCGCGGTCGAGCACTATCGCGTTGACTTGAAACATGCTCTTCATGTGCGTGACTCGGCGCTGCTTTTATTCTCTTCGCTGAAATCGGTACATCAGCTTCCGGCTGAATATCGGGAATGGCTTTCTGCCGCGGCCATGCTCTACGAGGTTGGCGATTACGTCAATCGTAATGGCCATCATCGCCACACTTACTACATTATTGCGAACTCGGAAATTCTCGGTTATACGCCGCAGCAGCGGCGAGTCATCGGATCCATCGCTCGTTATCTGGGGAAGTCGCGGCCCACGCCGGGCGATGGGCCCATGAATTTATTAACTCCGGAAGAACAGGAAAATGTTACGAAGGCTTCCATCCTGCTCCGCATGGCGCGAGCCCTGAATATGGGAAGAATTCATTCTGTGGAGAGATTTAGTGTTTCAGCGCGGAGCGGGAAAGTGAGTATGAAACTGGTGCCGCGCGGAAAGGCCAGTGTGGATTTGGAAGTTTGGGCGATCGAAAAAGATCGATCTTATTTCCGCGAAGTTTTTGGACGCGAACTTTCGGTCGCTGCTTCGTGAAGGGTGCGCAGGATGCGCGGCGTGATGCACCAACTCAACGACCCGGAACTGCGCCGGATTTCAACTTTTGCGACCGCCCCTTTTTTCAGGTCGATCACGGCTTCGCATCCGCTATCGCTGATCACGCGCCCAAGAAATTCCCGCAGATTGGGATTATGGCCGACGACCAGGATGGAATCCTGACGAGCATATTTTTCCAGTATCTTCTGGAAATCAGAGAAACTCGCCTGGGGTTTTAGCGCGTTTTCCAACACGAACTTGCCCTCGTGCCCCATTTCGTTCCCCACCAACGACGCGGTTTGCGTGGCTCGCTTTAGAGGACTCGAGATGATAATCTCCACCTGTACACCAAGCGCTGCCAGGCCGCGGCCGATGTATCCACACTGCTCGATGCCGTCTTTATCGAGACCGCGCTTTTCGTCCTTCCTCGCGCTGGTCAATCGTTGCCCGGCGCTCGCGTGACGCAAGAAATAGAGAAACATCGCGGGGAATTATTCCTTTCCAATCAGGGGGCGGCCACTTGACGCGCGAGAAGAGCGCCGCGGAACCGCAGCTGGAATTTCTTCGGGCGTTCTGATGCCTTCGGCGACGCCGATCAGAAAATCCTGAGAACTGAATGCAGCGGAGCCTCGAGGCGGCCTCTTGCTGCGCCCTTTTGGCGATTGCCATGAACGCAGATAGCGGCCGTCCTTTTGTAGAAATCTGGCTTTCACGTTATCCGCGAGACACGCGGCCAATATCTCATGCTGTACGCGATCGCGCAGCAGAGCGCTTTTTACGGGGAACATCACTTCCACGCGCTCGTGCAAGTTTCGCGACATCCAGTCAGCGCTGCCGAGGTAAACTTCGGGCTCGTCGCCATTCTCGAAATAAAAGATGCGGCTATGCTCCAAAAAACGGCCGACGATACTGCGCACGCGGATGCGATCGCTAACCCCGCGAATGCCGGGCCGCAAAGCGCAC
>PLBX01000200.1:0-5378 GCA_003135495.1 Acidobacteriaceae bacterium
GGAGCAGTCTGGGCCGATGGCGAGCCGTTTCCAGAAGAAATTCTGCGGCCGGGAGGCACAGCAGGCGTCAGTCCGCATCCAAATGACTGACCCTCATATGAACCCAATTCCAAATGCGCCGCGAGCCGCGAGCCGCGAGCTCCGCGCCAAAACCGCCATCAGCTGGCGACGGCTCTTAGCTCGTAGCGCGAAGCTCGTAGCCGCCCTCAGCCTCGTAATCGCCTTCGCCGTCTCGCCGTCATTGGCCCAGGAAAACGAAGGCACGCTGAAAATCGACGTCAAACTGGTCAATGTATTCGTGACCGTGACCGATGTCCATGGCGCGCCCGTTCCCAACCTGCAAAAAGAAAATTTCACACTCAAAGAAGATGGCCGCGACCAGAAGATTGCCATCTTTGACAAGGAATCCGCTCTACCTTTGTCGATCGTCTTAGCCATCGACACCAGCCTGAGCACCAGAAAAGATCTGCCACTGGAATTGATCTCAGCGCGCAAATTCGCCCACGCCATCGTCCGTCCGCAAGACGGTCTCGCGTTATATAAATTCAGCGAAGAGGTTAGGGAAGTGGTCCCGTTCACGTCGGACCTAAAGCGAATCGATGCCGGAATCGACCGCGTCCGCAACGGCTCCGCCACCGCGTTGTATGACGCGATTTTCCTGGCCTCTCAAGCCCTCAGCCGCCGCCAGGGCAGAAAAGTAATGGTTGTCATCACTGATGGCGGAGACACAGTCAGCCAGACGAATTACAAAGAGGCGCTGCGCGCGGCGCAGGAGTCAGAGTCGATCATCTATAGCATCATCATCGTCCCCATTGAGGCCAGCGCGGGCCGAGACACTGGCGGAGAGCACGCACTCATCCAGATCTCAGAAGACACCGGCGGAAAATATTATTACGCAACCTCTCTAACGCAACTCGATGAAGCGTTCCGCAGAATCAGCGATGAACTGCGCACACAATATCTGTTGGCTTATTATCAAACTCAACGCTTTTCCAACTCCGAATTTCGTCAACTTCGAATCGACCTGCTGAACGCCCCGCCCGGCGGCCCGTACCAATCGCACTACCGAGCCGGCTACTACACTCACAAAGGATCATTCTGAAAAACACAACTCGAGTGCGCACAACCGGGGTGGAAACAACTCGGGTGCGCACAACTGGGGATAACACAACTCGGGTGCGCCACTTCTCGCCTTTGAGAAGTGGCCCACCCAACCGTCGGCGCCAAAATCCCCTTTCGTGACCGACCTCCAATTTTCTGAAGATTAAACGCAGCCCATGCCCCCTCAGGCCGCCACCACATCCCGCCGTCTCGCCAGCATCAGCCCGATCCAGCAACTCACCGACCACGTGAGCAGCCACGATAACCAGTACCAGTGCGGCCAGCCCTTGCTCCAATTGGGAATCGTTACAGCAATCCCCATTACTTCACCCAAAATAAAAAACCAGAGCACATGCCGCGCCACGCGTCCCGGAGCAAATCGCGCGCATAGCCACGCACAAAAGATCGACACGATCACGAAGAGCGCCGTGCTCGCCATGAGAGACGTGTCCGACGGGACGCGCCCCCTCACAAAATCGCCCGGGAATATCCGCGACAGCAAAGGGTCAGTCGCAAACACAAGAACAATCGACAGCAGGTAACTACCCACCACGACAGCCACTGATTTCACCATTTGTCGCACCTCCATGACCTGCTGCGGACAAAGGCACCGCGCTCGCTTATCCGTAGCGAGTCTTGCCGTCTCGCGAAACGGTTACCCTGATCGCGGCGAGAATATCGGCCAGAATCTGGCGCAAATCTTACGTATTCACCCGTATACTTGCAAGCAGAAGCTCGCGCTCTTGGGAGTGCTAGCGGCGGAATTTTCAGGAGTTTCCTATGAGCCGAATTCTTTCAGAAGTGCTCAAGTCCAATGAGGCATACGCCTCCAACTTCGGAGACAAAGGCAAACTTGCCCTTCCACCCGCCCGCGGTTTTGCCGTTCTTACCTGCATGGATGCTCGGCTTGACCCTGCCAAGTTTGCCGGCCTTGCCGAAGGCGACGCGCACGTGATCCGGAACGCGGAGGTCGAGCCAGCGACGATGCCATCCGCTCCCTGGTCATCAGTTACAAACTGCTTGGCACACGGGAGTTCTTCGTCATCCGCCACACAAACTGCGGAATGGAGTTTTTCTCAAATGATGTCATGCGCGAATTGCTGGCATCGAGTCTTGAGACGGCTGAGTTAAGTTCCAAAGGTTTTCGCGACGTTGGTCGCGGCCCAGGCTCACGGGCGGGTGAATATGTAGAGTGGCTGACCATCCGCGATCAGGCACAGGCAGTGATTGACGACGTTGAGCGCATTCGCAATCATCCCTTGGTTCCACCTTCGATTCCAATTTATGGTTTCATCTACGATGTAGCTTCCGGAAAGCTTAAAGAAGTAAAAGGCGCGAACTCCATCGGCAAAGCGGCTTAAACACCGTAGCGCGCTGGGGGATGACAATCGAGCCCGCACCCGAATCTTGCCCTCCAACAATTCCCATACATCGCGCCGCTTAGCTCCGCGCATCTAGTAAACTGTCTATTCGCTTTCAGTCGAAAAATCAGTGCGTAGGATAGCAAGACCCTTAGACGCGGAATCGCTTCCAGGTTCTACTTGAGGTTCTGCCCCCAGGAGAGTCACTTTGTTTGATTGGTCTCGCTTGCGAGTTCGTCGCGTTCTATCCCTTGGCATAATCTTTTGCTCCCTACTCACCCTCTCGTTGTGGGCTCAGGATGAGACGCCAGAAAATCCAACCACCGGCACCATCCAAGGCACGTTGCGCGATGATGATGGGGTCCCGGTCGAAGGGGCGCGAATCCTCTACAGTTCCGCCGCCGCTGATACCAAAGGCGTGACCCGTTCCGGCAAGGACGGAGCTTATGTTTCTGAACCTGTTCCCCCTGGCGTTTATGTCCTGCGTATAGAAGGGCCCGACAAACGACCAACTGAAAGCACGGTGACGGTAGTGGCCGGAGCGGCGGCCAAGGCCGATTTCAAGCTGGAGTGGATCAATCCTGGCCCCCTGCACCTGGAGAGCAAATTCACCGGCGAATCCCCCGATCGATTGCCGATCAATGGACGAAATTATTTGAACGCAGGCCAGCTTGAGCCCGGCGTCCAGGTGGTCGACGGACGGATTCTGGCTCCGGGTAAAAGTGGGATACAGACTTTATCCATCGATAGCACTTTGGGAAGAACCACGCACTACGATATGGACGAGGTCGAAGTGATGGATGAGACCAAGGGCGCGGCGATTATGAACCTTCCGGCGGAGGCGGTGCGCGAAGTAATTGTGTCGCGCGCCACGCCTGAGGTATTCCAGTCGCTGAATGCTGCTGGGGCAGTGCGCGTGACCACGCGCTCCGGTGGTGACGAGTGGCACGGAAATTTATTCGGTAATTTTCGTGAGCAGGCTCTTGGCCTGGCTGGATTTCCAGCGCGCGACGATTACAGCCGCCAGCAGTACGGTTTCGGAGCCGGTGGCGCGATAATCAAGGACAAGGCTTTTCTGTATATCGGCGGGGAACGCACCAAGCAGGACGGATCGCTGCCCACCCTGCTCGGATTTCCAGGTCTTACTCCGACATCCTCTCAGAGCGCTTATTTCCGCGAAAACATGCTGACGGCGCGTCTCGACTACAACTTCAATGAAAACATGAAGGGCTTCGCGCGGCTGAGTTATGACAACGCCAATGAGATCGGGCCAGCCTACAGCCAGTCAAATTTCCGCAATCAACTGAACGTCCCCGCAGCCGTTCTCGGCCTCGATTGGAACCACACGAAATTTGTGAACAGCGCCCGCTTCGGCTACCAGAAGATGGTGGACTCGATCACTCCCGACCTGGCCGCTTCCACCCTCATCCCCGGCGCCCCGTTTCACATGCAGATTGGTTCTTATTCGCTAGGGCCAAGTATTGCAGGCCCGCGCCAGACGATTCAGCGCGATCTTTTCGGAAGATACGACAGCAGCACAATTTATAAAGTGAATCACACGATTCGCTTTGGCGCGGCGATTCATCGCATCACTCAGGGCGATTATTTCGCTCCCGGCAGTTACGGTCCCTCGGTCACCAGTTCCAATGGACTCGACACCATCAATGCCGTGAATAGCAATCCGACTTTGACGTCGTTGATCGCGGGCGATCCGCGCGGAGCGGCCGACAATCCCCTGAATTATCCCGTAGGCACGTTTACGATTTTCAATGGTCTCGGAAATTTCAGCGAGAACTCGGCATTCAATCGCCCGACTGGCGGGCATTCTGACACCCGCATCGAAGGCTATCTCGGCGACACTTTCAATCTGTTCCCGAATTTGAATATCAGTTTTGGAGTAAATTACGTTCACGACACCGGCCGCACCGACAGCGATGTGCAGGCGGTGCCGTGCTCGGCAATCAATACCACCATCGTTACTGCGCCGCCGTGCAGCAGCGGGTTGATTCTCGATCAGTTCGGCTTACTTCCGCAGTTGGGCGCGGGCGTACACCAGACGTTGGGCGAGTCTCCAAACAATCCGCTGTGGAATTTCGCTCCGCAGGCCGGCGTGGCGTGGGATCCCGGACACAACGGGCGCACAGTCGTGCGCGCAAGCGGCGGAATGTTCTACGACAATTTCCTGCTGCAGAACACCTATCAGGATCGCATCAATCGATTGTCAAACGGTCAATATAACCGCAGCCTGACGTTGTGCCCGACGGGATCAGTTCTGTTTCCAAATGCCGCTGTCGTAAGCCAAAGCGATGGTCTCGATATCGCCAGCCAAATTTGCGGTCAGCCTCTGGGCGCAACCATCACCGGAACGCAGGGGCCTGTCGCAGTCTCGACCGCTATTCAGGATTTGCAGTCGCAGTTCATGGCGACGCAGGCTGCGGTGACGGGCGGGCCAAACGTCTACTCGCTGGCAAACAGCCTGGCTAATTTCGGAGGTATGCTGGCGCCGAATTACAAGACGCCGCGCATCGTTCACATGTCCGGTGGAATCCAGCGCCAGCTGGGAACTCGCAGCGTATTCTCCGCCGACTATATACGCGAGATCGGCACCCAGTTTCCGCTGGGCATCGATTCTAATCATGTGGGCGACGCCGGATACCTTACCGACGGCAGCAACATAAATCCGCTGGATAATACGTTTCAGGCGGAACTGAATGCAATTAATTCCACGTTGGCGTCGAATCCGGCGTCTGTGGGATGTCCTCATGCCAACTTCACCGGCAGCAGTTCGCAGGGCGCCGTCAATTGCTATTTGCAAAATGTGCCTGGCGCCAGCATCACCGATTTCGCGCGCCACGGTCTCGACTCCTCGAATGCGTTCTGCGGACCGTTCCCATGCTCTGTCCTCGGAAAGCAGCA
>PLBX01000200.1:5407-8071 GCA_003135495.1 Acidobacteriaceae bacterium
CGCGACGCATCCAGCGCTTTGATGTCGCGGTTGATTATTCGTATTCCCGCTATCGCACCAACATTGCCGAACCGAACGGTTCGGGCGGAGATTACTCGATCCTAAGTGTCGCCAACGACTACAACCGTCCCCACTTGGGACACTTCGGATCCTCGGGCCTCGACCGCACTCATCAACTCTCTTTCACATCGACGGCTGATTTGCCGCGCCGGTTGCGGCTTTCGATGATCGCGCATCTCGCGTCACCACTTCCTTTGAGTGCTTCAATTCCACAGGCGGATGGCGGCGGAGTTCCGGGCGAGATCTTTCGCAGCGATATCTCGGGCGACGGCACCGTTGGCGACCTCTTGCCCTCGACGAACATTGGCAGCACCGGAAAGTATTCCACCACCAACTTGAACAACGTCATTGCCAGCTATAACAACAGCTACGCAGGGAAATTGACGCCTGCCGGACAGGTCCTCGTCAACAGTTCGCTATTTACCGGCCAGCAGTTGGTTGCGTTGGGCGCATATTCGCCGCTGATTCAATCTTTGCCAGGAAATTATGCGCAGGCGACTTGGCTTAAGACGATGGATTTGCGTTTAACGTGGCCCTTCCAGGTCGGTGAGCGGCTCAAGATCGAGCCCAATTTTTCAGCGTTTAATATTTTTAATTGGGCCAACTTCGGAGGTCCCGGCAACCAGCTTAGCGGCGTTCTCGATGGTGCCCCCGGCACTTCGCTGAACAACTCGAGTTCGGCTGGCTACTGCGGCAGTTCAACAACTTATTGCACTTCGCGCCAGGACCGCATTCTGCCCGGGTCGGGCACCTACGGTTATGGCGCGCCGCGCCAGATGGAATTCGGAGTCCGCTTCACGTTCTAAAAGCAGTTGTCGAACTCGTTCCCTAAACATGACTTCTGAACCAGCCGTTGATTATTACGCTTGAATGCTCAAGCCACTCGTTGCGCCAGTTTGATTGGTGGAGGCGGGATTGAGCAGGTTCACGATCAGCTCATAGTTTTGCTGCGCGTTCAGATTGATGATCACTTCCGGCGATGCCGATCCAGAGTTCGTGCCGCTGGCGGCACTGGTTCCCGATGTGCTGGCGGAATCACCGCCAATATTGATGACCAGCTCAGGAAGTCCTTGAGCAACCGAAGTTGCCGATCCGCCATTGCCCGAACCGTTTTCGAGATTAATCACAAGTTCGGGAACTCCCGATGAGCCGGAAGTTGCCGATCCATTGTTGGACGAAGCGCCTCCCAAATTGATCACGATTTCGGGCACGCCCAAAGGCCCGTTCGTCGTTGACGTTGTGTTCGCAGTGGAGGCTAAGCCAGTCGTCGACCCTTGGCTACCAGTGGATGCGCCGCCACTGGTAGGAGGTCCGTAGAAATTGATAACGATCTCCGCCACCACGGATTCATTGTTCGGTTGCGCACCGCTGAGGTTAACGATCGTGGCTGGATTGTCCTGCGGGGCCGCTGCGGAATTCTTTTGGATGTTGCTCTTTAATGCAGCAAAGGCAGCTTGCGCCCCCGCCAAATCGCCAGCCTGCAGCGCCGTGCCGATGGCTTCGAAACTCTGAGCGCGCGTGGTCTTGCCGAAGGGCTCCGAATTGGCGAAAGGCCCATTTTGCCCGAGCGATGCCAGGGTCGTATAAGCTTGCTGAGCGGCGGCGAGATTTCCACTCTGAAGAGCGCTGCCAAGCTGCTTCACATCAGTTTGACGGCTTTGGAAAAAACTCTGAAGCTCCTGGTAAATCGATGGACTGGAAACAGCGGCGGTCAACATGAGTTTTCTCCGAGGCGCGCAGTCCTCTATACACAAAGGATTTATCGCCTGCAGGTATCATCGGTCGATCCGCCAGATGACATTAGAGAAAACTTAAGTTACCAACGCACACCTATTCACCTACTGCAGCCAGCAGCCTTTGGACACGCCGCTACGCAGCTTCTGCCGTTTGCTCTTGTGCTCGAAGCGGCTGGTTGTGGAACCCTCTTACCGCGAAAAAACCGAGCGCAATGAACAACGTCAGGACGGCGAGCTGAGCGATCTTAAAGGGCGCTTCCGATTGAGTGGGCGCGAGTGCTCGCAGTGATGGCACCTTCTCAAAGAGCTGCACGACCAGAACGAAAACATTCAAGTAAAGGGCCAGGACAGCGCTAATGACATAAGTGCGAGTCCAGCCACCCGCGAGGCGACGGCTGTAACGCGCGAAATCAGCCACCGCTAAAACAATCAGCGAGATGATGCCGACCACAATTGCCGGCGTCACGCCGTGGAAAGGAAAAAAGAATCCAGTGATGCTGGTCGCCGTTGTGGTAGCCAGAAATAGCGCGGTCAGGTGATCGTATCTCTTACCCACTATGAGTCCGAGCACGACGAACAGTCCCGAAAAAATTCCCACCAGACTTATTACGACATGCACAAAGGTCAGGGCAGTCATATGGAAAATCATGGAGCGCCTCCAGCAGAATTCGAGGATATTACGCCAGCGCTGCAAAAATAGCTAGAAGGCGGACCCGCCAGCGCGAATGAAAGTTCCTGGCCCCGGGGAGAAAAAAGATGATCAGAGGATGATCAGAGTAAGAACGAACGATAAAGACTGGTGCGCCCGGAGAGATTCGAACTCCCGACCTACAGCTCCGGAGGCTGCCGCTCTATCCAGCTGAGCTAC
>PLBX01000259.1 GCA_003135495.1 Acidobacteriaceae bacterium
TTTTAGTAGTCCATTCCGCCCATGCCACCGCCGCCACCCGGCATCGGCATCGCGTTCTCCTTCTTCGGACGCTCTGCGACCATGGCCTCGGTGAACTGCCTCCACTGCCGCGGCTACGGACTCGGCGTCTGGCTTGGGCCAGCGAAAGTTGCCTGACATCTTCTGGAAGAAATCTTCGATGTCATTGCTCTTAGACAGTCCTTCCTCTGGATTTTCGCCGGGAGCGGGCGGATTTCGATAGTCCTGTTTCACGACAGCCTCATCCCGATATTCTAGAGAATTACTGGCTCAGCGGATGGTAAATCTTATCAAAGCTTCGGAGTCGGTGGGAACGCCGTTACACAGAGCCGGACGATAGCGCCAGTGGCCAATGGCCCTGAGCACGACAATGTTTTCGTCAGGCCGATCGCTGTCGAGGACGAAGGCGCTGTGTACATGCCCGTCGATGCCAACGATAAAACTTACCTCGACATTGAGGTCGTCATTTTGAACGTGGAGGAGCGGATCCGGGGTCAGGAGAGGATCGGGCGGATGCACGACTCCGCATTTCGGCACGGCGAGGGGTGACATTGGAGAAAACTCAGAGATGTGCGAAGGCGCGCCACGCAATGTTTCTTCTGCCTGCGACAACGGCTTTCGAGACGATGGGACCGCGATCGTCGACGAGGCGGAAGACCACGCTGAGACAGGTAGATTTAGCGTGGCAAGGATTGCAACTACACCCCACAGAGTCGCTTTTGTGCTCGGCCAGAGACACAGCATCAACATGAAACGGGCAATTGGCGTTCCAGTGGGGGCCAAATCTAAGGAACTTACTATCAATGATTTAGATCGATTTGGCTTGGGATACGGCTCGGCAACGTGCAATTGATTGCAAAAACATCGAACCGCGCGGGGTCAGGGGGCATTAGGGAAAACGAACGCCGGCATCGCCTGAAACGTAGTTTGAGGACCCGACCTAATTTGGTCCCTATTGTGGCAATTTATAAGCCGTATTTGCCTTCTCGGCGGTGAAATAAATGCTGTGTGTTTGAGGAGCAGTGCTGTAGTTATCCACGACGATCCCGCTCGGACCGCCGTTAATTGTTGTGGTGGTGAGCGAAGTATTGTTGGTCATTACTACCATGCAACCGTACGCGGTCCCCGTGCCGGTGCAGTCCTGTGTCAAGCCAAAGAAGAAGAAATCAGTTCCGCCATTGATATTGGGATTGTAGAACTCTGTCCAATCGGTACATCGGGCGGCGGCAGAAGCGAGCAACTGCTGAGAGAATGAAGGCGTCGAATTCATAATTTTGCCTGAGAAACCAATGGAATATTGGTATGGAGTCGTGTCTCCTGAGCCAGTGCCACAGAGGTGAATAAATCCGCTCGACGGGTCGGTATAGTAATTATTATCAAAGGCGGGCTGATAAAGATAAAGCGCAGTCGTCGCCAAGGTTCCCCCGGCACCGAGGCGGACTTTCGCTAACTCACCCAAGGTGGAGGTATCGGCCTCAACGAGGACAGCCGAAGTGCCATCATTGGAGCTGACGACAAAAGTCGTGCCATTGGTGACATCGACCATTGGAGGAGCCTTGATTTGCGAGTAGGTGCCTTTCCCAACCGCCAGTTGCAAGTAAGCGCCATTGGATAGCTGGATTTGGTAAAGACTTCCGTTTCCGCTCCCAACCATCAATAAACCCGCTATGCCGCGGGTTGGATCAAGAACCGGAGAGGTAAGCCGGTCATTCAGAGTGACGGTTACAGGAAAGCCGCCGCCAGCTACAACCGTGGGAGTTCCATGAAAAACGCCGGTGATTTTGTAAATCTTGCCGTCATCCGCGCCCACATAGGCGGTGTCGGAGACATAGTCCACCCAAGGCGAAGAGAGAGTGCTATCAGCGGACGAGAAGGTCACAGAGGTCATGGTGGGCGATGAGGCGTTGGAGATGCTACCTAGGTTTGTGATCGTTAGAACATGGAAGATTGACGCAGTTGTTGTACTTTCCACAAAGGCAATCTTGGTTCCGTCGTATGAAATCACCGGCGACGTTAGGATTTTGCCACCGGTTACGGTGGTGACGTTATAGGCGAACATTACCGTAGGAGCAGTTCGGTTACAAAGGCTGGCGCCGGTTCCGGAATAGAGATTATTGAACCCAATAAGATTGGCCTGGCCACCGGTGACGCCTGAGGCTGCTATCCCGAAAACCACGTAGTCGTTAAGGCAACTGGGAGCAAGGCTGGGATCAAAAGAATATTTGGCAGGATACATATTTGCAGAAACGTGCCCCTTAACCAGGGAAACATTCCAATCGCTACTGCTGGAGTTATTAATGGCTGAAGTCGCCTGGGCCAAGTCCGGCGAAGCCTGTGAGTTCTGACTGTGCCAACGCTGCATGGCCTGATAGCGAACGCGAGGATCGTTCATCATTTCCGGGTGCTGCGCCACAGTATCCCGCGAAACCACAATATGGTGGGTAGACCAATCCTGCGGAACTCCCATGTGGGACGGAGTAACCTCGACCTGCGCCCACATACTCGGTACCAAGGCAAATACACACAAGACAATTACCACGCAACTAACGCTGGGCCTCACAGCTACCTCCCGAGATTTGATTGCGGCTATTGTAGCGTTATTTCAGCCACGTCGGGCAACTGAATTCGGAAAAGAAGTTCCATCGGTATGCAGAAAATTGGCCCGAGACAGGTCGCAGATTCATACAAAAGTAATGGGACCGCGCGTCATCAAACGGACTTCGGATGAACTTACTTTCGCTTTGGAGGGGGGTATGGAACAATAGAGCACCCCCGGCGAAATCACATAAATCCGGGCCGACCTTCCTTTTGAAACAAATTTGAAACAAAGATGACAGCAACAGCCAACAGCCTTCAACTGGCACTTCTATCGGCGGCGATACTCGGCTTTCGTCATGGCTTCGACTATGACCATATTGCTGCCATATCCGATATAACCAGCGTGCAAACCGACCGCTGGCGGGGTATGCGGCTGGGTCTGATGTACGCGCTCGGGCACGCAGCCATGGTTGCGTTGCTGGGAAGCGCTGTCATAATTTTCCAGCTTTCGCTGCCGCATGGCATTGACCGGCTCGCCGAACGATTAGTAGGACTGACTTTGTTGGTTCTTGGCGTGTATGTTCTGGGATCGCTGTTCAGCGGAAGACCCACGCCCCGCAGCCGATTTCACGTGATGGCCGGCGCATTCCGCTGGCTTCACTGGAAGATGAAAAGCCAGTTGCACGATCACGATATTCCGCGGCCAGCAGTTACGACGTGGAATTACAGTTGGAGATCCGTTTTCATGATCGGGGTAGTCCACGGCCTGGGCGCCGAAACACCGAGCCAACTCATGATCTTCCTGCTGGCCGCCAATCTTGGCGGAGTTGGAAAAGGCTTTATTGGGCTCGCGATGTTTCTCGCGGGACTGTTGGCGATGAATACAGTGATGACCGCCTCAGCAGTTGGGCTATTTGGTTTCAGCTCGCGCCTGCCGCGCTTTCAGTTTGTTGTCACCGCGCTAACTGCACTCTACAGCCTCACGGTGGGCGCATTCTTTCTCTTTGGATCGTCCGGTATTTTGCCCCCGCTCGGGTGAAAATCTCTCGATCCTTCGTAGCGTGAACGCGCAGTTATCCGCGGGTCACGATTCTGCGTGAGAACGTAACCCTCCGACTGTAATGCGTCGCACAATATTTCAAAGCGTTATTTGCGGGTTACACAAGGTTAGGTAAGAACCTTGAGAAGTAATAATTCTGACAAATACCCGGAGTTAGTAATACAATTGCCCACGGTAACTTACCCGAGGGGGTATTAATGACGAATATTGCAAAGGCGATCGACCGGCTCCGCGAGGAACGCCGGGATGCTCAGAACCAAGTCCAAAAACTTGGGGAAGCTATTTCAGTTCTGGAAAAGCTTACTCGAGGAACGGGCGCAACCACGCTCGCAGGCGCGTCTCAGCGCGGCAGGCGTGTGCTTTCAGCGGCAGGCAGACGGAGAATTTCTTTGGCTCAGAAAGCACGTTGGGCGAAGATCCGACAAACGAAAAAAGCGGCCTAATGGCCAGACGGGCCCTAGATTTCGCGAGCTTCCCCTCGCGAAACTGGCCCGCCCTGCCATTTTTGTTTCACGCGAATCGTTCTACTCGCCCTTTTCGGCCGGACCTCAAACCTTCAATCTTTGTCATCTCGACCGAAGCGAGGGATCTGCATCCGTCGCTTCTACGGGTACTCGTAGAACTGTGAGAAGCAAATCCATTGGCCTGCTATCTAACCGTGCCCACCGCTGAGTTCGCGCACGATGCTTCCGACGAACGCCTTCGCATCTCCAAATAACATGAGAGTGTTATCGAGATAATACAAGGGGTTATCGATGCCCGCGAAGCCTGGATTCATGCTGCGCTTTATGACCATCACGGTATGCGCTTTGTCCACATCGAGAATGGGCATACCATAGATAGGACTGGAATGGTCGGAGCGGGC
This sequence comes from Acidobacteriaceae bacterium, assembly GCA_003135495.1. GTDB lineage: Bacteria > Acidobacteriota > Terriglobia > Terriglobales > Acidobacteriaceae > Acidiflorens. Next base: position 4,482 of record PLBX01000259.1, read on the forward strand.
GGCCGGGTTAGTAACGTCGTTTGCGCCGATCACCAGGGCAACATCGGTCTGCGGAAAGTCGCCGTTGATCTCGTCCATTTCGATCAGCCGATCGTATGGAATATCTGCTTCGGCCAGCAATACATTCATGTGGCCGGGCATGCGTCCGGCAACGGGATGGATGGCGAAGCGAACATCGACGCCGCGTTTGCTTAAACTATCGAACAATTCGCGTACTTTATGTTGCGCCTGCGCGACAGCCATGCCGTATCCGGGGACGATGATGACCCGACTGGCTGCGGATAGGATTGCAGCCGCCTCCTCCGGGGTGGCGCTGCGAATGGGCTTTGCTTCCTCTGTTGCCGTGGCCGATGCCTGCACCTGTCCGAAGGCGCCGAAGAGCACGTTGGTGAACGAGCGATTCATCGCCTTCGACATGATGATCGACAGAATAAGTCCCGACGATCCGTCGAGTGCGCCGGCTATGATGAGCAGTTTGCTGTCAAGCACAAAGCCCATGGCTGCTGCGGATAAACCTGCATAGCCGTTCAGCAGCGAAATTACCGTGGGCATGTCCGCGCCACCGATGGGGATAATCAGCAACACGCCGAAAGTCAAGGCGATCAGGATCATGAACGGAAACAAGGTCCTCGATTCAGGATGTACGATCAGCCATACGGCAATTACTAACGCCGCCACGAGAAGCAAGAAGTTAACGAGATTCTGACCCTTATAAGTTAGAGGACGCTGCGGCAGAATTTCCTGCAGCTTGCCGGCGGCCATCAAACTTCCGGTAACGGTCAAGCCGCCGAGGATAACCTCGATGGACAGCACTGACATCATGAAGCGCGAGATGCCAGGTGAACGCAGATAAAATTCGGCGGAGCCGACGAGCGTGACGCAGAGCGCTCCGAAGGCGTGACTGAGCGCGGTTCGCTGCGGAACGGCGGTCATCGCAACGCGTCCGAGCGGAACGCCAATGATCGTGCCGAGTACGAGCGCGATGGCGATTAGTTTGTAATCGATGATGCCGTGGTGCAGAAGGGTGCCGCAGATGGCGAGCACCATGCCCACTTCGCCCGCCCAGATGCCATGACGGGCGGTGGTTGGCGAGCTCATCCACTTCAACGAAAGTATGAAGAGGACGCTGGCAACGAGATATAAGAGTTCGATGACGACTTGGCCGCCGGCGAGTTCAGGTGTCATCTATTTCGCCGCCGTTTTAGCCGCGGGACGGCTGGATTTAAACATTTTCAACATGCGGTCGGTGATCAGGAAGCCTCCGACGATGTTGCTGGTAGCAGCAACTACGGCTATGAATCCGAAGATCGCAGAGAGTTGGCTTTTATGTTCGCCGACTAGGAGGATCGCTCCCACCACAGCGATGGCGTCGAGAGCATTGGTGAGCGACATCAAGGGCGTGTGCAAGAGCGGCGAGACACGCCGGATGACTTCAAAACCGATGAAGCCGGCGAGCACAAAAATAAACAGTGCGTTGATCAGACTTGAACTGCTGTTCATCTTTCCTCTTTCTGAATCTCACAAATAAATCTTGCTGATGGTGGCGCCGGCGTCCCGGTCCGACTGACGGGTCTAGTCCGCGAATTTCAGCGTGCAAGCGCCGGCAAAGTAAGGAACTCGCGCACTCGCCCTTGCACAATCTCACCCCCGTGAGTTAACAATGTGTCGCTGACGATCGGATCGCTGAGATTCAAATTCAACTTTTGATCTTGGATGATGTAAGTCAAGAAGGCTGTAACATTGCGCGAATACATCATGCTCGCGTGATACGGAACAGTGGAGGCCAGATTGATTGGGCCGATGATAGTCACGCCGTGTTTGACGGAAGTCCGTCCCGGGTCGGTGATGTCGCAATTGCCGCCGCGTTCAGCCGCCAGATCGATAACCACCGAACCCGGCGCCATCCCCTTGACCATATCTTCCGTTACCAACACGGGCGCTTTTTTCCCCGGAATCACGGCCGTTGTAATTACCACATCGCTTTCCTGCACAGTTTTTCCGAGCAGCTCACGCTGGCGGCGATAAAAATCTTCATCCTGGGCGCGCGCGTATCCGCGAGCATCCTGAGCGTCTTTCGCTTCGATAGGAAGTTCGACAAAACGGCCGCCGAGGCTCTGCACCTGCTCCTTCACGGCGGGCCGCACATCATACGCCGAAATAACTGCGCCCAGTCGCCGCGCGGTTGCAAGTGCCTGCAGACCCGCTACGCCAACGCCAATTACAAGCACCCGGGCTGGAGTAACAGTTCCAGCGGCAGTGGTCAGCATAGGAAAGAAACGTGGCAGCGCGTCCGCCGCCAGCAACACCGACTTATATCCGGAGACAGTAGCCATCGAGGAGAGCGCGTCCATACTTTGGGCGCGTGTGGTGCGAGGCATTAACTCGACAGAAAATGAAGTTATGCCGGTTTGCGCTATCTGCTGCACCACCTCGGTCACACCGAAGGGACGAAGAAAGCCGACAAGAATCTGATCGCGGCGGAAAAGAGGTAGGTCTTGCTGACCCGTTTTGTCGTTAGACCCATAACAAAGCACTTGAACGACAATGTCAGCGCCAGAAAACACTGACGCGCGCTCGGCCACAATTTTGGCGCCTTTATCAGAGTATGCGGAGTCGGGGTAACCGGCCTCAACGCCAGCGCCGGACTGTATATGAACCTCGAAACCCGCCTTGGTTAAGGTCGGGAGAACGGCTGGAACGAGGCCGACCCGTCGCTCTCCAGGATAAATTTCTTTCGGCACACCAATGATCAAGAGTCCCTGCCTGTCTTAGTTAAACTCTGTTAAACTCTGCGCTGAATTCTGCGCTTACTCTGCGATTGAGACGGTTCGAACGCGCACGATGGCGTCGCAACAACCTTGCGTTTAAAGAAGTGAGGATTCTAGTTGAGCGATTGGCCGTGTGCAATTGTCTTCTCAGTAACGTTCAAAATAAATCAGGATTTTACACGGACAGGCGTAACCGAAGCAGATGCTCCACATCACCGTCCACTGTGATGTCGGCACAACTCCGCACGACCCAATCCGCACCGACTGCTTCCAATTGGCTGCGGATCATGGTTGTGGTGAGGGCGATCACTCTGGCGCCTGCAGCCTTTCCAGCGAGGACACCCGCCGGCGCATCTTCGACAACTACACAATCTGCTGCAGCAAAGCCCAGCCGCTCCGCCGCTTTCAGATAGGGCTCGGGATCGGGCTTGCCGATGCTTACATCGCTCGCCGTGATCATTGTTTTAGGGACTTTCAGGCCAGCGGCCCGCAAACGTACTTCAGCTAGAGCGCGGGTGCAGGAGGTCGCAATCGTCCAACGCTCTGACGGAATGCTCTCCAGCAATTGCCGGGCGCCGGGCAGAAGGACTACACCCTCGAGGTCCTCTATTTCCATGCGCTCGACCTCGCGGTTCTCGCGGTCAATATCGGCGGCTTCGGGCAGCAGTTCGCGAATGGTAATGCGACTCGGGCGCCCGTGCGCCATGTGAACCACTTTCTGCGGATCAAATCCGTGGCTGAGTGCCCAGCGGCGCCATACTCGCTCCACCGCCGGGGTGGAGTCGATGAGAACGCCGTCCAAATCAAACAATAATGAGCTGCAGAAGATTGCGTTCATTTCGCCTATATACATCGCTTGTGAGATTGTCCGAGCCAAATGCGAGAGCGATGGCGCCAAGACCACAGTTCTAAAATAATGCGGCCCTCCAGGGAGGGCCGTTGTGCTCAAGCATGAATTGGTGAGCGCGGCAGGAATCGAACCTGCGACCCACGCATTAAAAGTGCGTTGCTCTACCGACTGAGCTACGCGCTCTCACCTTGCAATATCTTATCAATTATTTGTTTCTATGCGCTTGTGGGTTACTGAGCGCAGGCACGATCAGTAATTTCATTTTTGCATTTTGCATATTCGCAATATTCCGCATGGCTCCGAACTTGGCCCCGATCGATAGCCTTCCTGCTTTGTTTTACCACAGACAGCTCGCTCGAGCCGGCAAGCTTGCCGAATCATTGCACAACCGATAATCTGGGCCAATCTTTTACTCCTACTCCGCAATGTGGCGAATCCGATTCCAGCAGCAGCAAATTTCGTTAGTGATGCTCCTTATATTCGCCGCGTCACTCGGTTTTGCGCGGCAGAAACAGCTGCCCTCGGTGCGTTGGGATGCTGGCGCTGCGGGCTGTACATTCGAGCGCGGAGATGACGGACGCTATCGCTGGACGATGACGGGGCAAAATCTTACGGTGAGCATCCTGATGGATTCGCAGGAACTCACGAAGAGCCGCCGTCGCTTTTATCATCTTCTGGGCGCTTACGTGAGCGTGACTTATAACGGGCAAGAGAAGTTCGAATTCCCGGCCGACGTACGCATTGACTTCGCGCGCCATCATGATGTTCTTGAGGCCTACCTGGATCCCGCGGAACTCTCCAACAAACTGCAAAATGATGTAGACACGCTGGTATTTGAAACCGAGCGCCAGATCAAAAAAGACCCCAAGAGCTCCGAAGAAAAGACGGAACGTTTGCGAGAATACGAAAAAGACGCAGCCGAGTTTATCGAGTTTCTCAGCACGCAAAGCCTGGAACCGGTTGAGCAAACGCTGAATCCAGGCAATCGCGAGTCGCATGGCTGGGTGTTTTTTGCCACCAGTAATAAGTGGGTCGGACCCTGGAAAGAACGCGAGGATTTTATTATCAGCGTTTGGATGAAAGACAAAATTTGGCAATTTCCCGTTTCTTTGCCGCCGAGTCCCGGCGATCTAATTCTTCGGAAGCCTGACGATTAGACTCAGAAAAGCGGGAGAGTCAGCAGTGCCGAGAGATTGTGTTACAGTTTCGTGCTCATGGATTTTGCCCCAAAAGAAGCGCCAGAAGCGGAAAAAGCAGCAGACGTGTTTTATTGCCCCGTCTGCGCTACGCCGGTTAGCGATCCGCTAACGTGCGGCGACTGCTCCGCCGTCATCTGCCGGCGCTGCGGCACGCCACTGGAATCTCCCGACGAACTCGGTATGGGATGAAAGATGAAAGACCGGGCCCACTATTAAATGAGCACCGTTCCTACGGCTTCAACTGCTGAAACCGACGCGAGCCTCCAACAGCCCAAACTTGTCCGCGGACTTAGTTTGCTTGATTCGGTCCTGCTTCTCGTAAGCGGCATCATAGGGTCGTCCATTTTTCTTACCGCCAAGGATATTGCCGGGCCTCTACCGAATCCGATTTTGTTTTTCCTGGTGTGGATTCTGGGCGGAGTAATTTCCTTGTGCGCTTGTGTGGCGTTCGCCGAACTCGGCTCCATGTTCCCCGACTCAGGGGGACAATACATTTATCTCCGCGAGGCCTACGGCGACCTGATCGCGTTTCTTTATGGATGGATGCTTTTTGCCGTCGCCAATGGAGGCACGATTGCGGCGTTGTCGGTTGCGTCAGCCGCCTACATGGGAAATATCATTCCGGCGATCTCGCAAGAGCATGTGATTTTCTCATGGGCCGGAATAATTTTTACGCGGGCGCATGCTGTAGGGTTGGCGCTTATAGCGGTGCTCACGTATGTCAACGTCTTCGGACTGCGTTGGGGCGCTAGGCTCCAAAATATTTCTACCTGGACAAAGTTCGTGGCGATGGCATCCTTTGTGGTTTTAGGATTCGCCATCGGCAAGGGACATTGGTCAAACTTCACGGCGCATACGCCGGGTGGTTTGACCATGGGACTAAGCTCTGGACAGTTGATCTCGGCACTGGGCGTTGGATTGATCGCGGTGTTCTGGGCTTATGACGGATGGGTGTACATCACCTGGGTTGCGGGCGAAGTAAAAGAACCGCGGCGGAATGTGCCACTGGCCATGGTTTTTGGCGTGCTCACGGTGGGAGCGATTTATCTCGCCATGAACATGACTTACGTTTACGCCCTGCCACTGAGCGAAGTTGCGAAGCACGAAACGATTGTTCATGACGCGGCGGCAATCTTGTTCTCACCGGGCGCTGCAAGCTGGCTATCGGCGATGATTGCGATTTCGTGTTTCAGCGCCGCCGCNNTTCTTCCGCCGCATGGCCGTGATCCATCCCAAGTGGCGGACGCCCGCTTTCAGTCTGATTGGGCAGGGCATATGGGCGGCTGTGCTTACGATGAGCGGACGCTACGATCAGCTTTACACCTACGTCATCTTCGGCATGGTGCTTTCGTACACGCTCACCGTGATTGGCCTTTTTATTTTGCGCTGGAAGAAGCCGGACATTCCACGCCCCTATCGATGCACGGGCTATCCGTGGCTGCCGGGGATCTATATTCTGGTCGGAGTCGCATGGACGCTCAACACCATCATCGAGCGGCCAACCGAGGCTTTCTGGGGGGCATTGATTGTTGCGATTGGCATTCCCGGATATTTGTATTGGAAGCGCACCAAAGAGCCTCGAGTGGCCGACGGAAATTGAGCTTGCCGGAACTGCTATCCCTCTTCAACTGAGCTGCGTTGGGCGGTGGAACGATTGCCTTGCAACCATCCAAGAAATTTTTGTTTCCGCGCAAACATGTTGCGGGCTTCATCGCGCAGCTTGCCTACGATTTCGTAACGAGACTTTGTAAACCACGGCACGCGATGAGGGATGCATCCATATTTTTCTTTGTAAGTGCCTTCGCCGCCCCAATCGAAGATCGTGGCACCGCGTTTTTTCCAGTAGCGCATGGCATACCAGTGGCAGGCTTCGTTGGGGCGCAAATTTTGATACGCGCGGAAACTGGCGTTACCCCAAAACTCCGCGATCTGATTAAAGCCGGGATAGATTCCGGTAGCGATGCACTTCCCTTCTGGATCGCGAGCGCGAATCAGCAGGATATTGCCGCCCGGTTCGACATTCCGAACGAGCGAGCGAACACGCTCAACAGAGTAAGTGGGAACCAGAGATTGCTTGGCGAAGACATCTTTTAATTGTTCGTAATATTCGTCGGCGAAGGCTAGATCGTGCGCCTCTTCGATTTTTAATCCGCTCTTTTCTGCTTTGCGGATGCAACGGCGGCAGGCGCTTTCCATGCCATTGAATAGTTCTTCTTCCGATCGGGTGAGGTCAGTGCGATAGGAGGCATAATATTCGGTTTTAAATCCAGCAGCCTGGCCGTCTTCTATAGTGAAGTTTGGATCGGAAATTTCCAGATGCAGGCACTTCAAATCGTCCCATGCAAACTTTTCGAGCGCTTCGAGCGCGGCACGGCGCGGGACCCCGAAATTGAGATTGAAGCCGATGTAAGGAGTCGTCCATCCAGGAAACGAACTGCCCAATACTTTCATCCCGAATTTTGAAAAGGTCAGGCCCGAAAAATATCCCAGAACGTCGCTTTTTTCTCGTAGTTCCGCGAGGACCGGAGTCGCGTTCTGCGACTCGGCTATGAATTGCAGCCACTCGTACGTCTGGAAGACGGTGCGGTCGGGAAAACTGTCGAGGCGCTTCCAGTCTGCGGATTTGAAATCGATTGGATAAAACTTCATTCTTTTTCCGAGAAAACACATTCTGCCGCCAGCGACGGCGCGTGCTCCGTCTAGGTGTGCGAGACGCGGC
>PLBX01000582.1 GCA_003135495.1 Acidobacteriaceae bacterium
TTCCATTTGCCGTCCGGGAAAAACTCGGCATTTACTTTCGCCTGATCGAATCCTGACATCGGTCCGCAATCAAGGCCCACGGCGCGAGCCGCAATTATGAAATAAGCCCCCTGCAAAGTACTGTTGCGGAAAGCCGTCTCTTCAATTAACGGCTTATTTCCCACGAAGTGCGCACGCATATCAGCGTGAGGAAATAACTGCGGCAGCTTCTCGTAGAACTCCACGTCATAGGCGATAATCGCGGTCACTGGAGCCGTCTTCGTTTTCTCCACGTTCAGCGGCGCAAGCGCAGGGATAAGACGAGCCTTAGCCGCCTCGTTCTGCAAAAACACAAAGCGCGCGGGACTTGAATTCGCGCTGGTTGGTCCCATGCGCGCCAGGTCATAGGCCTCTTTCAATTTCTCTATCGGGACTGGCCTCTTGAGCCACGCGTTGTGAGTGCGGGCTTGCCGGAAAATCTGGTCCAGAGCGTCGTCGGAAATCTTCTTTGGCTCAGTTGCGGTCTCTGCCGTTTGCGTCATGGTTTCGTGAACCTTCCATTCAGAACTACTGAATAGATGATGACGCACCCTTGTACGTCACAAAAGTTTTCTTGTCACCGCAACATCCCGAACGTCGCGAGCCGAACAATCTTGGAATGTAAATGCAATCTCAGCTTCCGTGTCTCAGCATCCACCACAGCATTGCCCGTCGCCGCTCCCAAAATGCGGTTGTAATCCGCAACAAATGTAGATGCGTTATAAGCAGGCACCGCATTCATCGTTCTGAAGGCGGCAGCATTGTTGCATGACGGAATCGCTGCTGTGATTGCGCTCACCGTTCCCGCCACCAGATCGGCGAGCATCGCAATCTTCGTCTGAGTGGCGGTGTCGCTTACCTGTGCCACTTGCAGCACGAGCTGTTGATCCGCCTGATAGGCGCTCACTGCCGCCTGCAGTTGCTGGCAGACTCCCGGCGCAGACCCGGAAGATGCTTTCGCAAAATCACCTGCCAGTGTCTTGATAAGAGTCGTGTCCGCACTGATCTTCGCCACCAGATTGCCGTTCAAGGGCTGGCCCTCGGCCACCGCCACGATCTGCAGAATATTTATCAATGCCGGCGCCGCCGCTGCCAGAATGGAATCAAGCGTCGAGACCCATGCCGTCGAACAGCCCGCGCACAACAGGGCCAAAGTTAGCGTACATGCCAGGCTCCCCTTCATGAACAGAACTTTCCTCATTAACGTTCTCCTTTTTTATTTGGTTGGATTGAATGCTGCAGGGCTACTTTCGCGATGGTTCCCCGCTGCCAACACGCATGGCCCGGTTTCGGAGCGATTGCAAGTCGGTCTGAATGAGTATCAGTTGTCCTTGAATACCCTTGACGGTAGCCGAATTGCTGTTGCCCATGGCCTGCAGTGCCGCGATGGCCACATCGCGCAGATTTGCTTGGGCGCTATGCTCCTTCTTCCACTCCTGATCGGAAATCGATTGCTGCTCGCGCTGGCCAGCCATCCTTTGCGCCGCTCCAAATGCCAACAGGCCATGAATTAAGAAGCCCACAAACGCAATCGCGGCAGCGCCGTAAGTGTTCCAGAAAGTGGGAGTCATTTGACTTAGTAACGTCATAGCTGGGGCTTCTGTTGATCGTTTGCCGAAGCGCCCGCATAGGGCGAAGGCAGCCAATGAGCCAAAGCAACCGCCAGTGGGGCAATAATCGCGGCCGTGCTGGCGTGGTTGGCCCAAAAGGCGGCAACAGCCGGCGTCGCAGCGCTCGCAAGCGTGGTTAGAAGTAAAACTGCGGTAGGCAAGTATGCAGCGTACTTAGTCAAGTTAGTATCTCCTTATAAGTGCAACCCCGGTTGGCCCGATCGGTGCTGCACGTCGAACTATGCTTACGCCCTGATACCCGATTCATACGGTCCCGCTGGTGAATTCTTCGTTAGCGCTTCCCGGCGAGCTACTGCGCCTTGCTGCGGAAGACCAACATGCACCCACCCGTATTCAAGAATGAGTTGGTCGTATTGAATCGTCGATGTCAAAATGGCTCGCGCCACTTCAGCCGGCGCACCAAAGTCAGGACACACCATGTCGCACGCCAGGCCGTAACAGTGCGCGCTCGTCTCGACTCCTCCCACGGCCTTATTCACCTGCGGCGAGCGGTAACCGCTGTGTATGACAATCACCTTCCCGCCCAGCAGCGTTCTAACTTCTTCCATAACTGCTGCCAACAGCGTGAGGTTAGTAATGACGCTTGGCCCCGGATTGTTGTCCAGTCCGAGCCGAACCGCCTCTCCGGAGAAAATAAATTCCTCCAACGTGAAATGCTCTGAAATTTTCATGGAATTTGTTTTCCGTTAGCGAAGAACCTTGCGATCAGCGTGTTCCCAGCAATACTTCCGAAATAATTTCAATGCGCGGAAAGTAGCCCATACACAAACAAATCCGTTCGCGGACACGCCGCATTGGCGAGAGGCGTACTCCCACAACTCTTCCAGTTCGCCGTGCCTGCATCTGACGAGTTGCTGAAGAACGAACAGCCGCTGATATTGCCCGTGAAGGTTGTCGAGGTCGTCGACGTTACAAAAATGCTTTGAGAGTTCAGGCAGGATTCCGCGGTCCCGGAAATCGCCACATTCATGCCGACCGTAAATGTCGTTGGATTAGTCGCTGTAATCGTCGCGTGACCAGAACCATCGCTTGAAGTCCCGGTGATAACGCCGGTCGTCGTATTTCCCGCCGAGATGGGGTCAAGGCAAAGCTGTGAGCCAGTTCCCGTCCAGCCATTCGTGCAGCCCAGTGTCAGGTTCCAGTCCGATGCCACGATGACGAACTTGCCCAGGGGATCAACATTAGGCGTGGTGTTTTGGATATTGAAATTAAAATTCGTGCCCGTGTTGTACACCGATCCAAAGCGATAGACGCACGCAACCGGAGTACCACCGCTAAGGCAGTGCGCGCCGCTGGGATTCTCCACCGCGTTTTCCGTGGCAATTAATTCGTTTATGCCGAAGTTTGCAAAGTATGCGGGGCATGGCCCGTTCACTGTTCCCTGTGTCCCGGTCGGCGCGCTGCCCGGCGTCCCCTTTACATCGCAGACTTGTTGCGGATAATCGAATACCGGTTGGTAATCGAGCGTTCCATTATTGTTGTAACTACTATGTCGATCCCAATTGCCTGCGACTGGAGATGCAATCAGATTTGTGCCCGGTATCGTTGGATTGTGCCACGTATGAACCGCGTCCTGCGGAGATGTAATGCCAGCCAGATAGCCGCCGGTCGTATGGCCTTGGCACGCGAGCGCAAGGCAAATCCTGATGTTTGTCGTCTTAACTTCCCACTCGATATCCTGGTCGGTGCAAGGGTCTCCGCTACAGGACCCGGGATTGGTCGAAGCCTCTCCAACTGCTGCTGCCACTTTTCCATAAATAGGATTCGGCGTGCTTTTCCCGTCGTGTAAGAAGAATCGATCCGGCAGCGACGCGCCGCCGCTCGTGCCGATAGGCTGATTTCCATCAGCAGCGCAGCCGCTGGTGCAGGTTCCATCCGTGGGCGTGGATTTATTCGGCCAAATCGAAGCGCTCGAATCTCCCCAGTTGCCCGTAATCAGTCCATTGCAAACGTCGTAAAAACGCCATCCCGCAACCCCGCCCGGTCCCGCGCCCAGAGTTACGTTAACGGCGTAGATCGGCCCATAATGCCCCGCGAAATTCAGCGGGTCCGCTCCCGATGGCGTCGGGCATGTTGCCGATGGATAACTCGCGGTTGCTGAATTCACTCCTCCCGTTCCTGTGACCGTGCTCAGATACTGAAAAGCCGTGGCCGTGGGATTCGTGCACCCGCTTCCCGATCCGCAGACTGTCCAGTTCCCGTTGTAGGCCGGCGTCGTCGTCACCCCGGCAATGACAAACGGGGAGCCGACCGTTGGATTCCAGCCCGTCATTGAATTGTTGGTGACGGAAACCTTGGTGCCATCACCGCTGATAGCGGTAATGGTTGGCCCGGTCCCAAAAATGGGCTTGTTCTGCCCGTTGTCTCCAAAGACAGTCGTGATCGACGTTCCCGTAAGATCACCTGCAAGCGTCCCGGAATAATTAGCGACAAAATCCGACGGCAGCGGATCACAGCCGCCGCAGCCCGGAGGCGCGGAGAAGTTGATTACGGGCGTGCGGCTGAAAACCCAGTTCGCGGCATTGCTAAAAGTGGGCGCAACGTTCGTCGCGCTCGATCCCCCGGGAACGCAATATCCGGTCCCCGCCGGAACCGTGCAAGCGCTGATGATCAACTGGTTTATTGTCGTCGTCGAAGGCACCACCTCCCAAATTAGATTCGGATTGCTAAGGTCCATAATCCAGTTTGAAAGGCTATTAAACGTGGTGCAGTTCGAGGCGCAAGTGGAATTACCATTTCCGCCAATTGAAGAGGATCGTGAGGCCATGGTTACGGGATTGAACGCGAATAAGCAACTCGTTCCGCCAAATCCCTGCACCGTAACCTTGCTGTCGTCAGCGGCCCAAATATTAAAGTTACCGGAGGAATTATTGGTGAAGCCCGTCAACCCACCGCAGGGCCCCGAAGCGCTATAAAAAGCATAGTCGGTTAAGCGAACAACTTGAGTATTAAATCCGGTCAACGTGACAATGTTTCCCGCGCCCGTCAACCCGCCGACGCTCGGCGCTAATCCGCCATTCGCCGCCGGACACGCTGGAGTGGTGTTGATCGGCGTATACGTTCCATTCGACCACGCATTGCAGCCGAGATAGGGAAGCGCGAGGCCACTGCATCCGCTCTCCAACCCTGTCTCGCAGGTGTCGGTTCTCGCGCTATACGTGAATGGACCGCCGGTCGCGCTGCTCTGCCACGTCGCTCCCCCTTGATATTTCGTGAGACCGGAGTACGACGCTTGCCCAAATGCAGGCAGACAAAAGACCGCAATTGCTAAAAGGTTCTTCATCACTTCTTTGCTCCGCACTTCTGTGCTCCACGGGAAATCGCAGCGCATTTAAAAGCGGACCCAAGGGTCCGCGCTTCTGCTCTCCAAGGTGCAGCTTCGCTATAATGTTTGTTCGCTCTCCCACACAAATGTGTGGGTTCATTGAAAGGGAACTATGCCGACTGAAGTTGTAATGCCGCAGATGGGCGAGTCAATCTTCGAAGGAACCATTACCAAGTGGTTGAAAAAAGCCGGTGACAAGGTCCAGCGCGACGAACCGCTCTTCGAGATCTCTACCGATAAAGTTGATGCCGAGATCCCCGCGCCCGCCAGCGGTATCCTCCAGGAAATCAAGGTCCCGGAGGGCAACACGGTTCAGGTCAATACGGTCGTCGGTGTCATCGGAGACGGGAGCGCTGCTCCCAAATCTGCTCCCGAGAAGACCGCCGCACCAGCCCAGGCCATGCCCGAGCCTGCGAAACCTGAGTTTACGAAGAAAGAAGCAGCCACTTCGGCTCCAACTCCGTCTCTCGAATCCAGCCTCACTTCCGCAGACGAGGATTCCGACGTTCGCTCGTCCCCCTTAGTCCGCAAACTCGCCCGCGAACACAACGTGGATCTTGCAAAAGTGAGTGGAAGCGGCACCGGTGGCCGCGTCACCAAGCAGGACGTCCTCGATTTTGTCGAGCAACGCACGTCAGCCCCAACTGCTCCTGCGCCTTCTGCGGCCTCAACTCCATCGCCTCGCCAAGCGCCAGCGTCTCAACCGTCTGTCATCCCCGGCGACCTGGTACCCATGTCGCAAATGCGCAAAATCATCGCGCAGCGCATGATCGAATCGCGTCGCACCAGCGCTCACGTCCACTGCATGTTTGAAGTGGACATGACTCGCATCGCCAATCTGCGCAACAAGCAGAAGAGTGGATTTGAAAAGCGTCACGGCGCACGGCTTACTTTTATGCCGTTTTTTGTTCGCGCCGCCATCATCGCGCTGCAGCAATTTCCCATCGTCAACAGTTCGCTCGAAGGCGACAGTGTCCGCTACCACCAGCACGTCAATGCCGGAATCGCCGTCGCCCTCGATTGGGGATTAATTGTTCCCGTCCTCAAAAATGCCGATGAACTGAACTTCCTCGGGTTGCAGCGCGGTATCACCGATCTCGGCGAACGCGCCCGCTCCAAAAAACTCATGCCCACAGACATAGAGGGCTCAACCTTCACCATCACCAACCCCGGCCAGTTTGGCGCAGTGTTCGGCTTGCCCATCATCAATCAACCGAACGCGGCCATCATGGGCGTTGGCGGCATCACCAAACAGCCCATGGTAATCACCGACAAAGATGGCTCCGATTCCATCGCTATCCGCTCCGTAGTCCATCTAACCCTGGGCTACGACCACCGCATAATCGACGGCGCCATCGCCGACCAATTCATGGCCGTCGTAAAGAAAGTTCTAGAAAATTGGAGTGAAGAAGTAGGCTAATCAAATTTCCCGCATAAGCGATAGAACGATAACGATAAAGAACGATGGAGCGACGGGCGTCCCCGCCCGTCCACATCGCCTTCCGACTTAGCCCAATAATCAAACCAGCGGCGTTTCTCCCAGCAGCAGCGGCCCGTCTTCCGATCGCTCCACAAAATATCGCGCCACGTCATCCCGGAGCCCCGGTTTGTTCCCTGTCCAGCGCCACAGCCCTTGATAGTCTCGCGCAATATCAGTCGCAGGATTAAAGTCCCACTTTTGCAAAAGCGCCCAACGCTCGCCATAAGCGCGCAGCACCTTGCTTCCGTGAAAGGCATGCGTCGCGAAATTATCGATGCATCCCATTGGAGAACGTCCCTCCACGCGATTCAATTTCGCGGCGCGCGCTTGCCAGTTCAAAACCGTTTCCACATACGGTTCAGTACACCGCTTCATTTCAGACGCCACATTGATCGCTTGCACAAAAGACCAAAAGCCTGATGCCAGTCCGCGCTGCCCAGGATGCATGTGTCCAACATTCCCCCGACCGTCTCGAACGCATCCCGGCGCCATGACCATGCACCGCCCGTTGCACCCGGCGCATGTCCAAAGGGAAATGTTTTCGTCGGTTGCAAAGGCGCGTAATAAGTGTCCGCTCCGCCGCGTCGTACTCGCCGCGAATCTAAGAATTCACTTTGGTGCGCGTGATTCCACGCAAAGCTGGTGCTCATGCGATAAGGACGGTGGCCAAGATAACTAGTCGCCGTTTCGCCAGTAAGATCAGCCGGTAAATTTAAAGGTCCTGTCATCGTGTCGCCCGCCTTAGCTACAAAAGCGCCCGCGCCAACGTTTGCAACTGCTGTGTCGACGTACGCCTTGTTCGCGCCATCCGTCGCTCCGCTCGGCGTTGGGAATGCTGGCGAGGCAAGAAATTGCTTGATACCAGTCACCGTCTCACTCCCGGCCAAGTGAACGACTGTAGCGTCCACCGCGAGAGTTGCCACCTTGTCATCTACATATTGTTGCGTTGCCGCAAGATCCCCGAGTCCTGTGCCCGGTGTTGTCACAACGGCTTCGAGCGTCGCTGGCGAAGTCGACGGGACGGCCCAGTATTCTGTGCGAACCGTGCCATCATCTAGCTGATATACCACTACATAAAATGTACCCGCTGGCGACGCGCCCGCATTCGGAACCAGTTGCGCGCTGAATGCTCCCAGCGCTCCTAGTGTCACGCTAAGATTTCCGGCCGCAACTGCATCCCCCTCCGATGTCTGAAAGGAAGGCCACGAAATCAGCACAGTGCCAGCCGCAACCGTTCCATCGGCTCGATACACAGTGCCCGCGATCGTCGTAAGCGCTGGTCCTTGTCCCCACGACACATTCGGAATTTGTATTGTTAATAGCAGAAGGACAAAAGAAAGCCCCGCCTCGGTTATCAATGACAACCAGGGACTAGGTCCGATAAAACGCCGACTAACCCGTACTCTTTGTTTCGCCGGGGGATGTGAACTTATCTTCGCCCAATAAAAAAGCCGCTCTGCTGAGCGGCGCCCCTTCGACATAATTCCTCCACATCATTTCCGATTGTTAGTCAAGGATTCGACTTACTCTCAAGCCGCGACGCGACAAACTGCCGCACACTCTCGACATACACATCCGCAAAGTCCACCACTGGCCGTCGTGTCTCGACCAATGCCATAGCTTCTTCTATTTGCCAATCAAGAGCACATAAGATGGCTAATGTCATCATCGGAGCCCGGTGTACTCCAGCGGCGCAATGTACGTATATTCTCGCTTCTTGATCTTCCAAAGCCTCAAGCGCAAAATCCACCCCGCGCTTCAGCATATCTACAGACTTCGGTAAAAAGTCGTCATCGGTTGGATTCCACATAACATGAATCCCTAAAGCCTCGCCCAGCGGGCGATCATCGAACTCGAGTTGCATGTTGAGTACGTGTGTCACTCCCGATCGCGCCACTTCTTCCATGTTTTTGGAGTTCCAAATTCCTCCACCCAACCCGATTCTCTCCGTCACCCACGTTATATCCATGCCTCGCTACGCTCTTCCTGTCGGCAAAATTCGGAATCTATCTCGAACTGCGTAACTAAGATAATTCTGATGTCAATTCTACTTGCTGCAACCCCGCGTCGCCAGTTGACGCCTGTTCCAACCCGACGTCCACACCACCACGAAAAGGGCGCGACTTCCGTCGCGCCCTCTCAAAAATTGTGCGTTTTAAGACTCTAAGTTTAGGATATCAAATCGGTGGGGGGTGTACCGCCAAATTCTGTACGTTTATTTT
>PLBX01000580.1 GCA_003135495.1 Acidobacteriaceae bacterium
GTGACAATTTCCTGCGCCATCATTAAATAGGAGCCGTCGCCAATGAGCACGTAGACTTCGCGGGTGGGGTCGGCCATTTTTACGCCGAGGCCTCCGGCGATTTCGTAGCCCATACAGGAGTATCCATACTCCATGTGGTAGCCCTTGGGATCGCGGGTGCGCCACAGTTTGTGCAGGTCGCCGGGCAGGCTTCCGGCGGCGCACACGATGACATCTCGCGCATCGAGCGTGGAATTCAGCAGGCCAATTACCTGGCCCTGGCTTAGCGGCGGACCCACTCGACGGCTATAAATTTTCTCTACTTCCGCATCCCACTCCTGACGCAGGCGGGTAATTTGTTGTGCGTATTTGGAATCGACGGTATGCGAGGCTAGTGCGGAATCCAGTTCATCGAGAGTTGCGCGCGCGTCCCCGGTAAGCGCCAGTGCGGCATGTTTGGCGGAGTCAAACTCAGACACATTAATGTTGATGAATCGCACTTCAGGATTTTGAAACGCCGTGACCGAGGCAGTTGTGAAATCACTATAGCGCGTGCCGATGCCAATGATCAGGTCACTCTCAGCAGCCAGTCTGTTGGCGGCGGACGTGCCGGTCACTCCCATCGCCCCGGCTGACTGAGGATGATCAAAGGACAGAGAACCTTTACCAGCCTGGGTTTCCGCTACGGGGATCCCGGTCTTTGCGGCGAAGCGCGCTAATGCCTCGGTGGCCTCGGAATAAATCACGCCGCCGCCAGCAATAATCAACGGAGATTTTGCCGAACGAATCCAGGTCGAAGCTTTAATAAGCAAAGCGAGGTCGGGACGCGGGCGGGGCACGGTCCAAATGCGGTGATCAAAAAAATCCTGCGGAAAATCGAAGGCTTGCGCTTGCACATCCTGGGGCAGAGCTAGCGTCACGGCACCGGTTTCAGCGGGCGAAGTCAGCACTCGCATCGCCTCGGGCAAAGCGGTCAGAATCTGTTCAGGACGCTGAATGCGGTCCCAGTAGCGGGAAACAGGACGGAAGCAGTCGTTGACCGATACATCTTGCGAGTGTGGAGATTCCAATTGCTGCAGCACCGGCGCAACATTACGCCGCGCAAAAATATCGCCGGGAAGAAGGAGCACGGGCAAGCGGTTGATGGTCGCGCCGGCCGCACCGGTGAGCATGTTAGTTGCGCCGGGACCGATGGACGTGGTGCAAACCAGCGTTCGGAGCCGGTTGCTCATCTTGGCGAATGCGGCTGCGGTGTGGACCATCGCTTGTTCGTTGCGGCAGAGGTAGTACGGAAAATCGGGATTTTGCTGGAGGGCTTGGCCTATGCCGGCGACGTTGCCATGCCCGAAAATTCCAAAACATCCGGCGAAGAAATCCTGGTCGTGCCCGTCACGAGAGACGCGTTGAACCTTGAGATATTGAATGATGGCTTGTGCGGTAGTCAGTTTTCGCGTCACTTACCTACCTCCTCAAACGAAACTACCCCGGTTCGAAAAGACGGCGGCAGAATACTCGATTGCCAAATAACTGTCGTCTTAAGGAGTTTCGTCAAAGCGCTTAGAATACACTACTGACCGCTAAATTNNTAAATTTAACTTGGAATAAGTAAAAGTTTAGTATCTTGATTGCGTGAGCGGAAAGCCTTTCCTAGGTCGGGTTGGATAACCGAAGCGAAATTTTCTTTGGGTATCAGCGCGCGGCTCTAAGGTATCGAAACAACTACTTGGTCTCCAGCTCCTCGTGCAATGCCTTGCCCAGCGCGGTTTGCCGGTCGACGGCCAACTTTGCTCCTTGCGCTGTTAAATAAAAGACGTCAATCGCCATCTCCCCTTCGGTTTCAATCAAAGCAATCTCGATGTTGCACTCATGCTTGGAAAGCAGAGAACACATCCGGTACAGTAGTCCCGGACGATCCTGCGTCAGCACCTGAACCAGAGTACTGTGCGCCGAACAGCTATCGTCAAATTCGATTTGGGTTGAAATCTTCACTTTCGCGCTGTGCGGCTTCTCCGATTTCAATCGATCGCGCAACATGCGGGCCACATCGGCTTCTCCTTTGACGACTTGGGCAATGCTTTTTTTAAGGCGCTCCCACTCTTGCAGATTCATCTCCAGGGTTCGAAAACGGTCGGTGAAATAAAAGGTATCAACGACCATTCCTGCGGCATTTGAAAATGCGTTTGCCTTCACGATGTTCATTCCCCACGAGGCGAGCGCGCCCGATACGGAAGCAAAAAGAAATGGGCGGTCCGTGGTCACTAGCGTCAACTCATACCAATGGCGAATCTGCTTCAGACCAAGCTGGACGCCGTCCTGACCCAGCTTGGCGGACATTTCAGCGTGCGCCAGAACATCGCTGGCGCCGTGAATTCTGAGGTAACGCTGCGGCAGTCCTTCTAAAAAAACGTTGATCTTTTTTCCCGCTACCGGGGCAAGCGAGCGCAGATGGGCGAGGTTCGATGGACCCATGGTTGCGGATTCGAGACTCGCGCCGTTTTGGCCGGTGTGCACGCGTTCATCCGCGCTGCGGCTCAAATAATTCGCGCACGCGATATAGAGCTGCCACAGGTTGTCGGCCTTCCAGGGCGTCATGGCCTCCGGATTGACGGCCTTGATGTCGGCAAAGGTCATCAGGCACAGCATCTTTAATCGTTCTGGCGCTCCGACTTTTTCAGCGAA
>PLBX01000414.1 GCA_003135495.1 Acidobacteriaceae bacterium
TCCAGGTCGCGCATTTCGCCGACCAGGATGACGTCCGGATCTTGACGCAACGAGGCTCGCAGCGCGGCGGAAAACGACGGCGTATCCACTTCCACTTCGCGCTGGTTGACGTATCCCTTCTTGTCGCGATGCAAAAATTCGATAGGATCTTCAATCGTAATAATGTGTTCCGCACGCGTCGAGTTAATGCGATCGATCATCGCCGCGAGCGTGGTCGACTTACCTGAACCCGTCACACCGGTGACCAAAACCAGGCCGCGCGGCATGTCGCAAATCTGCTCCACAACTTTCGGCAGGAAGAGTTCGTCGAGCGCCCGAATCTTAGTGGGAATAACACGAAGAACCAAGCCAACATTCCCGCGCTGTTGAAACACGTTCACACGGAAGCGCCCCAGCCCAGCCACGCCATAGGCCATGTCGATTTCAGCGATCTCTTTGAACTTCTGCTTTTGGCGCGCCGACATCATGCTGAAAGCCATGTTCAACATGTCTTCGGCAGAGACACGCGGCTGATCAGTCAGGGGCACGAGATCGCCGTCGATGCGTAGGTGAGGATAATTTCCCACCTTCAAATGTAAGTCGGAAGCGCGGCGCTCCATCGCAATTCGGAGCAGGTCATCGATATTCATGCAGGCAGGACTCCAACCTTCATGCCTATCATGACGTGAAGTGACCACGAGCACGAGATGACGGAAGTCACCGCACCATTGACGGCCAAATGACGGCCAAAGCTGGCCGTTAGCGGCTCAGAATTGGGCTCTCAGCCGGCTGAATTTGTTACCGGGCCTTGCCTTACGCCGCTACCTGCAACGGCTCATCAAAGCTTCCACCGTAGATCGCCGGCACCTTTGACCCCATAGGTCGAAGATAGGTCGCCAACTCGCCCCGGTGATGGATGCTGTGATTATTCAGAAAGCCAAGATAAAACGCGGCCGGAAGATTGAAAGTGAAAAACGGAACCGGCGTTGACACCTCTTCCGCCGACAAAGCCCTTACTCGATCGGAACTGCGCTTCACGTTCTTTCCGTACCACTCCACCAGCTCCGCCACAGTCTTGGGCTTTTCCGCCGGATTAGCCATTGTGAACTTGCGATCCGCAATCCCATCCAGAAACTGGACGTCGGTGTTCGCGAGATGCCACGCCAGTTCCCACGCCGTTCGCGCATTGGGATCGGGCCGGTAATCCTTCTTGCCTTCAGGAATCGCCGCCAAAACTCGCTTGGTAGTTTCGACTTCTCCGGCAAAGCCGTTGAGCATCATTTCGGCGTACGCGAATGCAAAGTCAGCAGTAGGAGCTGGCATGGAAGTTCTCCTCGTCTTAATTTTGGGGCCCGCCGAGACACTAATCAGGAATACCTTGCCTTGATTCAGCAGAATCAAGGTTTAAACGAATCAACGCTGAGCAGAATCAATGTCCAAGCGAAATCAATATAGTCCTAGAGAACTAGGAGCGCAAAGAGAACCCGGAGCCCTACCCCGGTACTCCGCGGGATGCTGCAAATCGGCTATTGGAAGAAGGCGTTAGACGCTAACCGGGTGCTTTGCTGCTCCCACTCCAACCGGGGTCAGCCAATCATACCGATCGGCCTTCTCCCCCTGCACTATGCCATAAAACTCAGCTTGCAGCGCCTTGGTGACCGGCCCCATGGAGCCCGTGCCCACCGTGATTTTGTCGACCGAACGGATAGGCGTGATCTCCGCCGCCGTCCCCGTAAAGAAAACTTCGTCGGCGATGTAGAGCGACTCACGCGGAATCTGCTGCTCCACAGTCTTGATGCCAAGGTCGCGCGCAATTTGCATCACGGAATCGCGCGTAATTCCCGGAAGCACAGAATTGCCAAGCGGAGCCGTATGGAGCACGCCATTTCGAACCACAAACAGATTTTCGCCGGAACCTTCGCTGACGAACCCGTTCACATCAAGCGCGATTCCCTCGGCGTAACCGTTCGTGATCGCTTCCATCTTGATGAGCTGCGAGTTCATGTAGTTCGCACCGGACTTCGCCATCGCCGGCAAAGTATTGGGTGCGATCCTCGTCCACGAAGAAATGCAGACGTCAACGCCTTCAGTAGCATCCGATCCTAGATATTTCCCCCAGGGATAATTGCAAATATAAACTTCGGTTGGAGAGTTGAAGGGGTTGACGCCCGCTTCGCCGTAGCCGCGTAGAACAATGGGCCGAATGTAGCAGGGCCAGACCGCATTATGCTTTACCAGTTCGACCATGCCGCGAATAATCTCATCGCGAGTAAAAGGAACATCAATTCTATAAATGCGGGCGGAGTCGATGAGCCGCTGCATGTGTTCCGTCGCCCGGAAAATCGCCGGGCCGCTGGGCAAGGCGTAGCAGCGGATACCCTCAAACACAGAAGACCCGTAATGCACTACATGCGACATCACATGCAGGGTGGCGTCGTCCCAGTTGATGAACTTACCGTTGTGCCAGATTTTGTCCGTCTTCTGAAGCGCCATGCAGACTCCTTGTTTATAGAGATTCGGTCTATAGAGATTCGCGCCGAGGGCCGGAGGTTTCTTGCGCGCTCCAGGAAATTCGACTCAACAAAGATTATAAACGCGAAACCTAGGCTTAACCCAATCGAGATAACAAACTAAATCGATAGCCCCGATCATAGAACTCGCTGGTCAAGCATCTAGCGAAGGATGACGATATTGTTGGCCACGAAGCCGCCTTCGCCAGCAATCATCAGGCGCATCGCAAATCGTTCTGCTTTGTAATGGTGCGTTCGGTGCAGCAGATATGCGGCTCCCACTGCCGTTCCAAATCCTAACGCCGAGCCTGCAGCCTCACCCAATGCCCCGCGCGTAACAAAGGGGCGCATTAGGGGGTTCGTTTCGCGGTATCCCTCGCTCAGTCCTCGCTGTGTTGTGATCGCGTCGGCGGCGATCAATCCAGCCAGGATGCCGACGTTTATTCTGTTTTCAACTGTCCAGAATTGAGGCGCGGAAGGTGCAGCGGGAAGACTGAAGCTGTTGTTTGCTGTGAAACGCTGCGCCTGCATGCTTACGCCCAACAAGATGACATACAGCAGGTATCGCATTCTGTCTCCCGGCTTCGTAGTGGCCTAAAAGGAGAGTAAGTGCGAATAGTTCGACGGCACATGGCCCAAATCGCGGATGAGGTAGCCTTTTGGTAAGAGTTACTATCGCGCACTACAAAGAATCCGGGAGCATTTCAAACGATGGAAACTTCAAGCATCCTTACAATGTTTGGCAGGATAAAGTTTTTTTCAAAGCATATTGAGAGATGAACTGGCGTCGGTTTTTTGTGCGGTGCAGCAAACAAGACAAAAAAATTACTTGAAAGTAACGCAGCCTCGTAGTAGTTTTTGGTCCTCTTCCGCCAGTATTGAAGATAAGAGGTGCGGTATGGATCAAGATTCTCAGCCTCAAAAAATCAACTGCTCCATCTGCAATCGGCCCCTGACTCTGCTGCGACCGGACACGTGTACCGATGACAAGGGCAACGCTGTGCACTCCGACTGTTATGTCAAGAGCGTTGCTCCCGACAAGCCATCTGAGGGTGTTGTCGCCGCCTGATTGCGGCCACAGTTCGATTCCTGCTTATCCTAATCGTGAATATAGCCCGGCGTGTGTCTGGGTGGCCTAGGATTCGCTACGGGCGTTTCCGAACTGCAGGAACGCTGGATCCGGGGGNNCTCCGAGACTGAAGCAATGGGAGTAGCGACCGGCGCTTCCGCTCTGACGCCTACCTCGTCTCCGCGGAAGTAGCGGCCTTTCGCGGCCCTCATCTCTGGCATCGCGGTATAGGGCTTGGAGTAATCGTTATTGGCGTTCCAGAACAGAAAGCCAATACCACCCTTCTGCTTGGCTACCTCGATCTGCACTTCCACATACTGCGGCGAATACGTCTTGGTCCGCCACGCAAAGGCCTGCAGCCAGGGACGAATCACCAC
>PLBX01000340.1 GCA_003135495.1 Acidobacteriaceae bacterium
CGACACGATCGTTATTTGAACGCCGCGATGTTTTGATCGTGTCGTCGGTCAGTTGCATTTATGGATTGGGATCTCCGGAGGCGTATTACGGGATGATGTTGTTCCTGGAAAAGGGACAGAAGATCAAGCGCGCCGACATCACGCGCAAGCTAGTCGATATTCTCTACGAGCGCACGGAGGGAGATTTTCGGCGCGGCACGTTTCGAGTGCGGGGCGATGTCATCGAAATTTATCCGACTTACGATGACAATGCATATCGCGTGGAAATGTTTGGGGACGAGATCGAATCGCTGACCCAGATCGATCCTTTGTTCGGAACGGTGAAGCAGCGCTATATGAGGCTACCGATTTATCCGAAGACGCACTACGTAATGAAGGAAGAGACGCGGGCTTCGGCGGTGATGTCGATTAAAGCGGAGCTGGCTTGGTGGGAAGCGGAACTGGAGAAGCAGGGACGCATCGTCGAATCGCAGCGCATCCATCAGCGGGTGATGTACGACCTGGAAATGATCAAGGCCATGGGATATTGCCATGGCATCGAAAATTACTCGCGGCATTTCACGGGACGGATGCCGGGCGAGCCTCCGCCGACGTTGCTGGATTATTTTCCGCGCGATTTTCTGATGTTCATCGATGAATCGCACCAGACCGTGCCGCAACTTCATGGCATGTACCATGGCGATCGCTCGCGCAAGCAGACGCTGGTGGAATACGGATTCCGCATGCCCTCGGCGCTCGATAATCGTCCGTTAACTTTCGAAGAGTTTGAACATCGCAGCAATCAGATCGTCTACGTGTCTGCTACTCCGGGGCCTTACGAACTTACGAAGTCGGCGGGCGTGGTGGTGGAGCAAATCATTCGACCGACTGGGCTGATCGATCCTCCGGTTGAGATTCGTCCGGTGAAAGGACAGATTGACGACTTGCTGCATGAGATTCGTGGTCGCGTCACACGCGGTGAACGGGTTCTGGTTACGACTCTGACCAAGCGCATGGCCGAAGATCTCGCNNCGGGTGCTGGTGACGACGCTGACCAAGCGCATGTCCGAGGATCTGGCGGAGTATTACAGCGAAGTCGGCGTGAAGTGCCGGTACATGCATTCCGAAATAGAAACTCTGGAGCGGGTGAAAATTTTGCGCGATCTGCGCAAAGGCGAATTCGATGTATTGATTGGAATCAATCTTCTGCGTGAAGGCCTTGATTTGCCGGAAGTGTCGCTGGTCGCCATTCTCGACGCCGATAAGGAAGGATTTCTGCGCTCCGCTGGATCGTTGATTCAGACCATTGGACGCTGTGCGCGCAATCTGAACGGACGGGCGATTCTTTACGCCGATCGCATGACCGACTCCATGAAGAAGGCGCTCGACGAAACCAACCGGCGGCGCGCTATGCAGGAAGCCTATAACCGAGAAAACGGGATTACGCCGGAGTCGATCGTTCGCCCGTTGGACATGACGCTGGCGGCGATCGTGGGCGCCGATTACGCCGATCTTACCGACATTGCAGCGGATGGCCTCCCGGACTTCAAATCGCAGGGAGAACTCGATGGCTACATCGAGAAACTAGAAAGCGATATGCGAGAAGCGGCGAAGCGCTTTGAATTCGAGAAGGCGGCAAAACTGCGCGACACGATCAAGGAACTTAGAACGAAAGAATTTTTGTTCGCATAGAGCTCATGTGGCGCGGGCGAATTGCTGTGCTCTCATTTCATAATCTGGCGGATCGCGAATACGCGCTTTGTTAAATTCACCGATTCTTAATCCCCCAGTTACGAGTCTGTAACAAATCGCCACTAACGTTGGTGAGGCGTTAACGAACCTGGCGTCCCGGACTTGTAGAGACAAAAGCCACGGCCCGCGCGGTGTTGCAAGCTTTCTTTGTTTGGAGTACCTTTCGGGGGCCGAGTTTAGACCGCTTGGTTTTGTGGCATGCGGCCGAATGCTTGTTTGCCTACCATCTATCGACTTGCGGTCTGCGTCTCAGGTCAACTAGCACGACTTAGAAATACATGAATTAGAAATCCAAGGAGACCATCATGAAAAAAGCTGTACTGTGTTTGGCCCTGCTGCTTGCGTTCGGAAGCGCCGCGTTCGCTCAGGAGGGCGCGATTCCAAAAGGAATTCCACATCTCGACCATGTTTTCGTGATCATGATGGAAAATCACGGTTACCACCAGATAATGGGCAATGCAAACGCCCCTTTTATCAACCAGTACGCAAAGACTGCTAATCTTGCGACCAATTATTTTGCGGTCGCCCATCCCAGCCTCAACAACTACCTCGAAGTTGTAGGTGGATCAAACTTCGGCGTGCATAGTGACAACAATCCTCTGTGGCACAGCACCACCTGCGCGACCAATCTCTCGACCGGAATCCCCAACACGGACAATCCTCCGAGCCCAGATATTTGTCCCATTGCTGGAAGTGGAACTGACGCGGCTACTCCGGCTTTGGATTGCACGAATGAAGTGACGGGCCCGCCCTGCGACATCAATGTAAACGGGACCGTATCTTACCCGGCGGTTTCGACAACGCTCGGCATCACCATTGCGGATCAACTTGTCGCTGCGGGAAAGACTTGGAAATCCTACCAGGAGGATCTGCCGCTGGGCGGTCCTGATAATGTGAATTACAGCGACGGAAATTTCACTAACCTCACGGATTTCAGCAAGATCAAACCAGTTTTGAATCCGCCGCTCAACAGCGGCGATATTGTGCAACTGTATGCCGTCAAGCACAATCCGTTCGCTTATTTCCAGGCGATACAGGAAGGTGGCAATCCGCTGAACAGCTACGCCAATATGGCGGCATTCGATGGTGCAGGCGGACTATGGAGTGAACTCGGATCAGGCAATGTGCCGAATTTCTCGCTCATTGCGCCCAGCCAGTGTAATGACCAGCACGGACGCCCCAACGGCACCGCGTTCTGTAACTACGACCCGAATGACAATGGCACGAAGGCCGGTCTAAACCCGGCCCTGCTGATCCTCGGCGACCAGGAAGTGCAGAAACTAGTGACCGCGATCCATGCTTCTCCGGCGTGGACGCGCGGCCACAACGCTATCGTTGTAGTCTGGGATGAGAATGATTACAGCGTGCAGCCGGTCGTAAATAAAGTGGTGACTATTGTGGACACAAACTATGGCGTCCATGAGAAGCAGAGTGCGGAGTTCTACACGCACTTCTCCTTGCTTCGATCCATTGAAGGCGGTTTGGGGATTCCCTGCCTGAACCATGCGTGTGACGCGAGCACGAACACGATGTCAGATTTGTTCGGCGAATTCTAGATTGAATAGCAGAAGGTTTTTATGGGGCCGGAGATTCTTCCGGCCCTATTTATTTTGCTACCAGGTTAGTTGGCGCCGGAGGAGGAGGAGCGAGCTTTGGCGCCGGGAAGGCGGGTGGAGATGGCTAGCTCTTTCTCGAGGGAAGAAAAGCGCTGAAAAATTTCATGCAACCGCAACGCCATATCCCAAATGGTATCTGCTTGCGCGCGTGCTTTAGCGGGAAGTCCCGATTCATGAGCAAGAAGTTCAGCATTTCCAAGCATGGTGGTGAGCGCATTATTGACGTTCGTCCGCATCTCCAGCATGAAGCGCCCGAGAGTGGCATCGGCATGTGCTCCCGAAGAGGTCTGTTCGGAAAACTGACTGCGGAATTCGGCTTGGCGCCGGCGCAAAATTTCGCGCCCCAGCAGGCCCGTAATCACCGGCCATAAAGATGGTTCGCGACGTAGGTCGACGAGGTTGGCGCGTGTGGCGTAGAGATCGACCATCGAAATGTCATTGATCACAATGGCTGGTTTGCCGGTGGCGGCGAGCAATATTTTCAGCTGATCAGTTTTTTGATTGCAGATTTTCAGGCCGTCAGGTTGATTTTGGACCTGGCTGTTTTTGGATTTGCCGCGCGCGCCATTCTTCTCGATTTTGCCAGACCTTCTCTTTCCGCTTGCGGAGCCCTTATTGGTTTTGCCGAAATTTTCAGCGGCAGAGGCATCCAGAATTGCCAGATCGTAGTGGGCCTCTGAAAAGTTTTGAGATAGGCCTGCGTCGAGCATGATGAATTCTGGAGTTTCCAAATACGGAGCGCACTCCCGCGGCCATTTCGCGGTGATCTCCCGCGAGAAAGCAGGGTCACTTGAAATGATCAGGACGGTGGGGCGATTCATGCTCATCGTCATGTTCGAAGTCGGGCTCAAAGTCGATCTCAAAGTCAGTCTCAAGGTCGGCAGAGACGAGGGAGGAATGTCTCTACGGGAATTACTTCTTCTTTCCGCCTGCTATTTTCCGGAAGTGGCGCTGGCTCCGGCCGCAATCGGATTGTTTCGGGCATTACTGTAAAGAGCGTCGTCAACCGCCGCCCGCAAATCGACCAGCATACGAAGCGGCTGGCCGGAGGAATATTCGGCGTGGAACATCACCTTCCAGGACTGGCAAATCATTCGTAAACGGCCGATTGGTTCTTCCGCGGAAAATTGGGCGCGACGGCAGTCGATGGTCGGAACTCCGTGACGCTCCAATTCACGCAAACCGTCCTGGATGGCGTTTAGATCGTCGTGCATGAGCCGGAAAAATATCCGGCGGATCATGAAGCTGAAGCGAGTGAAGGCGACCATGGCCGAGGGTTCGAAGTAGCGGGCCGCGTTTTCGGTTTTTAATGTGCGGCCCTGTTCGAGCGCGCCACTGTGCAACAGTTCGCTCAGGCGCCGGCAACGAGTCGCCGACTGCATGATGTTCTCAAGCGAACTCAGCCACGCGGGAAGTGCGGGCTGCTGCGAGCCGAGGATCGGCTCCAGCACTTGAGCTACGTAATCCAGGTCAATGTCAGAGTCTTCCAGCCCAGAAGGGACGCATAGCGAAAAATACTGGACCAGCAAGTAGTCGGTTTTATCGCGATCGCTGGCGGATTTGACGCTCTTCTGCAGGTGATGGAGCAGGAGTTGGCGCAGCATGCCTTCCTCCGCCAAGGGAGTGCTCTGCAAAAACTGGCGCAACTGGTGAACTTGTATTTGGGAGTCGACTTGCAGGAACCAGGCCGCGGCCTGCTCCACCGATTCCGGAGAGGGTGGGGAACCGTCGTCAACCGGGCCATTGGAAAGTTCAATTACAAATTCGCGCACAAGCGCAGCGTAAATCGGTTGCAACGCGGTCAGATTAGCGGCCCTCTCTTCGAAAGAAAGTGGGGAAGAATTCGGGGTGGAATCGTTCATGATTTCACAATCCAATTAGGAATATCTTTGAGGAAGCGGGCGGCGACAACAGTCCGCTGGGTATGATACTGCACGGCGACGACAGAAGCTTCAGCGTACAGCGAACCATCGTTACTCTCGAGTAGCACGCGATCGGCGAACTCGAGCGGATGGTCGACAACAAACAAGACTTCGCGCGGCGTGCCAAACTCAATGACGGTATTTTGGAAAAAAACGGACTGATTTTCGCGGGCGCTGCCTTCGCCGGGGCTCACAGTCCGGCTGAGTTTGATAGGAATTCGAACCGGCGTCCCCTCGGGAAAAAACTTCGCCAACCGAGCCACAAGACTTGGTTCCAGCGCGCGGGCGGCAGCTTGGTTAGCCAATTTAGTCGACCTCAATTCCTAGTTGGGCGCAGTCGAGTCTCCTCTCTTCCCGGTTTGGAAGATCTGCGAGGAGACTCGCTACCTGCCTTATCGGTAATTTGAAGCGCACTCGCGCGGCCAAAAACTTGAAGGACATGACCTTACGAACAAGTGATGGGGGCACTAGCAGTTAGGACGAGGTTTGCCTGTTCGACTTGTTCCATGGCCAAGAATTAGCCGGAATGAAGTCTCAGAATGAAACAGCAGTCTCAACTCGGGGCTCGTTGTACCGAACTCTGGCTTTTCAAAACCAAATACCGGCTCACGCAATTTTGATCTATTGCAGTGCGGACGAGCCGGTGGATTCTTCGCGGGCGCCGATGTTATAGCGCTTCAGCTTGCGATAGAGAGTTGCGCGGCTGATGCCGAGCATCCTTCCGGCCAGAGCTTTATCGCCTTTTACCTGGGAGAAAACGCGTTCGATGGTTGCCCGTTCGATGTCTTCAAGATCAGTGGCAGAAGCATCGAGTTCAGAACCGCCTGGGTTGCCGGGGGCGAAGAAATCTGGCGAAGATCGACCGCCGGCTCGCATTTCGGCTTCGACTTTCGAACCGGCTTGCACTTCGGCATTTGCGATTGCAGGGGGAAGATCAGCCGCCTCGATAATGGACTGGTCGCCGAGGGCAACTGCCCGTTCCAAGCAGTTTTCCAATTCACGGACGTTGCCCGGCCAGTCGTA
>PLBX01000089.1 GCA_003135495.1 Acidobacteriaceae bacterium
CCCCTACTCCACCTCAATCGCCGCGATCGCGACCGTCGCAAGCGGACGCGGAAGCGCGGGGTTGGGAAATCGGAGGCGACGCGGCCGGAAGAATAGCCCGAGGTGAGGCACAGTTGCGCTGGTTACTTCCGCGATTCAAGTCATTAGGATGGTTCCGGCCTGTCCTCGAATTTCTGCGTCCCCAAGCCCTGCGGCATCCTTCGTACTATAATGACGTCGACCCATCGGCAGATTTTGTGCCATGTATCGTGGCATTTGAAACCAAGGTTAGACCCTATGCTGAGATTGCGCAGCGTGACGTAGTACGCGTGATGTAACAGGCGAAAGAGTGCCGGTGGGTCATTTATCTGCCGAAATGTCTAAGCTAGTCAAGCTGAAGGCGGCGACCAGGTTAAGGGACATCGCAAATCTATTGCAAATCAACCCTTCCCGCCTGTCTTACATCCTCTTCAAAACGCCACCCGAGAAAAGATACGAGACCTTTGAGGTCTCCAAACGAAACGGGCAGAAACGAATCATCAATGCCCCTGTGGGGGCTCTCAAGTTCGCTCAGCGAAAGCTGTCAACACACCTTCAGGACTGCGTCGAGGAGATTAACCACTCAACTGGGCGCAAAGACCGGGTATCGCACGGTTTTAAGCGTGACAAATCAATAGTGACCAACGCACGAGAACACCGGAATCGTCGTTATGTGTTCAACGTCGATTTAGCAGATTTCTTTCCATCAATCAATTTTGGACGTGTCCTAGGATTCTTCGTCAGGGATAAGAACTTTGCTCTAGATCCACGGGCAGCGATGGTCATAGCGCGGATTGCATGCCACGAAAACAAGCTCCCACAAGGCAGCCCCTGCTCACCAGTAATTTCTAACCTTATCGCCCACATACTTGATATGCACCTCGTTAAGCTAGCTTCTAAAGCGGGATGTACCTACAGTCGGTACGCTGATGACCTGACTTTCTCAACTAACGAGAAAGTTTTCCCAGCTGACATCGCGCAGCGGGATGCGTCTGACTCGCACGTCTGGATACCAAGCACAATGCTTCGCGAAATCGTAAGGCACTGCGGATTTCAAATAAACCCCCAGAAAACCAGCATGCAATACCGCGACTCCCGGCAGGTGGTTACCGGACTCGTCGTGAACAGAAAGATAAATGTTCGGACTGAGTACCGCCGCAATGTACGGGCCATGGTTCACTGCCTCCTAAACAAAGGGTCGTTTGCGACCCTCGACAAAGAAGAGGGCACTCTAAATCAACTGCATGGCATGTTGGGCTTCATTGACGAGATTGACCTGCACAATAAACAGCACCCGGCCGAGGGGCAGGAAGGGAATTTGTCGAAGAAGGAGCAGATTTATCAAAGGTTTCTGATCTACAAGAATTTCTTTGGGGCCGAAGCCCCCGTCATCCTCTGCGAAGGTGAAACCGACAACGTCTATCTGACTCATGCGATCCGCCGCCTTGCGGCGGACTACCCGAATCTCGCAGCAACAGATGATAAGGGCAAGGTACAGATAAAAGTCCGGCTGTATAAATACAGACATTCAAGCACAGCACGTATTCTTGGACTTCGTGATGGCGGTTTCGGTCCTCTGAATAACTTCATCGCAACCTACAGAAAGGAAACCGCAAAATTCAAGGCGCCTGGCCAGAAACATGCCGTGGTGATTCTGTACGATAACGACTCGGGGGCGAAGAAGATTCGAAATGGCATTAAGCAAGCCAGCGGTACAACGGTCACCGGAAACGAGCCGTTTGTGCACGTTGTGGGGAATCTGTACGCGGCGCCAACGCCGCCACTCAACGGTGCTCAGGAGTCAAAGATCGAGGATTGTTTCGACGCCGCAATCAAGGCGGCGACTGTGGATGGTAAGGCATTCAGTGCCGAGAACAACTTCGATACCACGACGTACTACGGCAAGAAGGTTTTCGCACATAAAGTTGTCCGGCCTAACGCCGACTCTCTAAACTTCGATGGATTTCGACCGCTCCTAAACAATCTTGTTCTTGCGATCAACGCTCACGTCGCGAAGGTTCACGCTGCCTCCGCACCCCCACCAAATCCGTAACGATGCCCCGCCCTTGCGGGCGTAAGCGGGCCCCTGCCCCCTATAAACCCGAGGACTGGGTTTCCGTCTTTTGATCCTCGACGCTGAAGTTTAGAGACGGCTGTGCCGTAGGGCCCTCTACCTCGAAGTCGTCTTCCTCGTATTCTCTTTCGCAATCGCAGCAGATATACTGATGGCCACATCGCGGGCACGTCTCCATATCACAGCCCTCGTGATGCATTTCGCCGCGCCGAACACCACAATCGTGGCAGGTCCGCGTTATAATCTCTGCCCATTTGACCTTAAAGTCATCAGGCATAGGCGGATTCCAGTGCCGAATTTCGCTCCCGTATCGAATCCTCCTATATCTCTTCCCCGACAAGACGACCGTCTTCTCGCATTGAGCTTCGAAATAATCATTCACATATTCGAAAGTGAAATACATCTTCAAAGCGATTTGCGAAATTTCCGAGTCTGGAATCTCGCGCTCTAGCCGATGAAGCCCGCGAGTCCTGAGCGTGTGTACCGTGTTGAAACGTTTGCGGACCTCCTTCTCCCAAATGATGTTTTGCTTCCCGCACTCATCCACCAGCAGATTAAACTTTAAGGTCTTCTGCCCTTTCGTATAGCCTAGCCGTCGCAGCATGAACTCGGTAAGTAGGTCATCCAGATCGCGGACGAATTCGTAATTCGAAATAATCTTCAGCTTGAGTCGCCAAAATAGCGTTTCATAGCGCCGTGCCATCTCATCCGAGAACTCTCCAGCGACCCAGCCCCCTTGCCCTTCCAAGACGTGCCTCCGAATCAGAGATGGGTACATGAACTCATAACCGAACTCCAACAGCGTCTGAAAGATCGGGCATACTGCGAGCCTCGCCACAGCCGTTCGATTCGGCAGACTACAAAGGTAGTAGTAGGGGCCATGATTAAGCATCAGCTCCTGAAGAAACAAGTCGAACTTCTCGCTCTCTTTGCGGCTGATTGAGCATATGAATCGACCGGGACTACTCGACGATACAGACAGCTTTAAAGAATGTTTTCCGGCTGCTCTCTTCAGGGAAGCGAAGAAGGCCTTTCCTTGCTGATGCATTACAGGGTCAATTGCAATTGTTACCTCCGCATCATCCATACACCCTCACCACACCTAATCTTAATCTCGTATTCATCACAAACGCCAAGTGATCCCCATCACGGACAGCCACCCCATCAACCGCGACAATATCGGCTGAGTGCGGAACCGGCAGCTGTGCGCCCGTGCGATGAGACGGACACCGAAGCTCCGCTATACGTTTTTCCGCGCTCTTTGACATCCGAACATACACCCCTGAAGGTGAATCGTCGGCGGAGGTTGCGGCGGTTGGGGTAGGGTAGGGGTCCTTCGACTTCGCAGGAACTTCACTTCGTGAAGTTCCTGCTGCGCTCAGGATGACACTCGGAATTGTTCGATGACCATCGGATTAGATGACAATCGGAGTGCGATGACAAATGGAGGGTTGAAAAATCGACCTGTGTATATTACGGATAGCCTACCGCTCGACATTACAGTCGGGCGGCGCTACCACCGGTCACAAAGCATGGTTTCCAAGTCCGATAAAAACGACGCGCTGTCAGACGATTCGAAATCCAGCAAAAGTACCGGCAAAGATCTCGGAAACTTTACCAGCTTCTCGCACTCCCAGTTCGCCGCTCATTTTCACGCATCGAGCGCCGGATACTCCACCGCGACCTACAGCCCCATCTCGGCCTTCCTTCCCAGCCGCCTTTTGAAGTGGATTCCGAACGTAGCGCGATTCTGGTTTCACAAGAAACATCCCTTCAGGGACTACACCACAAAAGGCAAGGGAACCGGCATCTACCCTATCGATGACCGCGTAAAAATCACCATCGCCGGCGACTGGGGCACTGGAACCGACGAGGCGAGAATAGTCGCCTCGGCCAT
>PLBX01000118.1 GCA_003135495.1 Acidobacteriaceae bacterium
TGAGAACTGAGAACTGACAACTGCCCTCAAAACTCCACATGCGCCCGCAAAGTGGGCACCACAACCGGTCCGCGATCGCGGTTATATCCAGGATTATTAATATGTTGCACTCCAGGAGCGATATAAATTCCGCGCCAGACATGGGCTGTGTAATAGGACTCGACGATGTTTTCGCGTCCGTAATTCAAGCCGCCATCGCCCAGGAGGAAACCGAGTCCGCCATCGGCGAGATACACCTGATGGTCTTTTTTGATTCCGTTCGACACGAAGGCAATTCCCGCGAGATCTTTTTTGCGATGCCATAGCGCGCCGTTCGCGCCGATTCCCTGATTGAACGTTGAATCAATTTCCGTGTAAGCGAAGGAGTCAGTCTTGCCGTTGTCCCAACCCCAGCGGGCAAAGGCGGTGAAGTTGCGCGAAAGATTCTGCTCCAGGTTCACTCCAAAGCCGTACTTCTGCGTGATATGCCAGGGATGATTGGTGATCTCCGGAACCGGCGCCAGGTGCTTTACGAATGCGATATTCGCATCGCGATAGATGCCCATGTTGGCGTAATTTGTGTACGCGAGCAGCCGGATCACTCCTGATTTTTTTGGGATCAAACCATGCCGCAACTCATATTCATAATTTTCCGCGTGAACCTGCCATGGACGCCACACCAGGTCAATTCCGTTCGCCACCTTCGGCATGAGCGCTTCAGCGAAACGGAAACCCCAGTTGCGATCTTCGTAATCGGCGGTGAATCCTACGGTGTAACCGCGCGTGTCGGCGGCGTAATCCCATGCCCCGTTATTGTCTACCGACCAGTTCATGAAGCGAAGATGGGTGTCGGTGCCGACGGAATTGACATCGAAAAAATCGGGCATGCTGAACTTGCCAAAGCGAATTTCCAGGCGGCGACGCGGCAATTCATCGAACAGCGATAGAAAGCTGCGCTGATTTTCGACCTTGTCTTTGCTGAGCGCGAACACCTTGTGAATCATGCCGCGGCCCAGGTAGGGAGCTTTGCTCAGCAACGGATTACGCACGATGTCGAGATCCGTATTTCCGGCGAGGCCAAGACCGGTGCTGAGAGCCGCGCCGCCAGCCTCCTCGAGGTCCACCAGCAACTCGGTGGAATCGTTAATTCGGAAACCGGTGTAGAGCGTAAGGACGCGTGATGTGGCTTTTTCGTAATTCGGACTTAAGCTGTTTTTGCCACTATAGTCGGCATGAAAATCAGGATGGGCCTGGAAGATGAAGTTCGCCTGGCCGGAGAGCCAGAAGCGCGTGCTCTTAAAATGCGGAAATATCGCTTCGGGATCGGAAATCGCGTTGGCGGGTGCGGTGGACGGATCGTCCGCTGCAGAGGGAGCATCGTTGTTTGGATCAGGTGCAGGCTGCTGCGCGTACGCCGGGATTATGCACGCCGCTGCAAGCGGCAGCCATAGCGCGGCCAAAAGAGTCTTTGCAGCTCTCGATTTATGATTTCGTTTACCCATTTTTTCCCGCGGTCTAACCCTTCAGCATGCAGTATGCGCCCTAGTTGATTGCGAGAGCGTTACACTGCGGCACAAGCCGAGCGTACATTCTCTGTGGCTCTCTCCCATTTGATTCGGAGTTGACGCTTGCCGTCGTTGTCGGTGACCACGGCCCAACTCATGCGAAGTTTCTGTTCGGCGTTGCGTCCCAATTGCTCGAAAGTAGCCTCTTGGCATTGGGTCGCTCGCGTGAGTTGTGACGTCGGCACCGCCATCGTTTTTGCGGAGGCAGTTGTGCAGCAAGTCATTTTCTTTTCCTCCTTTCTGTAGATTTTTCAATCCCGTTCTCCTAACGCGCGTGTTGCCCAAATGCACCCGCCAAATCCAGCACGTGATAGAGCACGAGCAACATCATCAGGATCAGATACCCACGCAGCGTTATCAGTGAGATTTTTACGCTCGTCGTCATCGGCATTGTTCCGAGCTGGGACGTATCAATTTTTGTTTCTCGCACATCATCCAGCGGATGCACGACTAGAAAGTGGCCTTCCGGAACCTTTGAGATCGCAGTCGGACGTAAAACGTCAAGCATGCTCATGAACGCGCCTCGTTTCTCCGCTAATTGGACGGAAACAGTCTGGGGGCGGCCACTTGGGCCGCCAGAATGAGTGAGAGGATGAAGAGAACGATGATGATGGTCCAGTTCACCCAGTTGTTCCAGCGCTTGTTGGCGAATTGCTCGCCCAGCATCTGCTTATCGTTGAGCAGCAATTGCAGGAAAATGATGGCCGAGGGCAGCATGATGCCTGCCAGGGCCTGCACGCCCAGAATGATCAGTTGCAATGGAACTCCGGGGATCAGCACAATGGCCGCGGCCGCCCCCACGCATAACACATACGTCACATAGAAGCCGCGCGCCTTTTTTGCGGGCATATCCAGGCTGTGCGGCCATCCCTTTACCTCGCCATACGCCCAAGCGCTCGACAGCGAAATCGCGGTTGTGCCCAGCACTGCCGCGTTGATCATCAGCAGCAAAATAGCGCTGCGCACAACTTCTCCGGAAAAAAGGTGCAGATCGTTTGCCATTTGCGCCGGATCGGAAAACACGACTCCGTGCATTTTGGCCGCGTTACCCGCGATCATCATGCAAGCTGCAACCACAATGGTGAAGACTGCGCCCAGAAAGGTGTCCAGCTGTGCCCACTTCACATCCGAAAAGCGCAAACGCTTGTCGGCGATGCAACTTTGCTGGAAAAACAATTGCCACGGCGCGATCGTCGTTCCCACCGTGGCGACGATCAGAAAAACCAGATTAGCGGTCAGACCGCCTTCCGGGATCCCAGGTACGAGCGTGTTATAAGAAAGCTCCGCGAACGAGGGACGCAGTTTGAGCGCGAGAAAAACCCACGCCAGGTCGAGCAGACACAGAAACACCGTCACACGTTCCCAGCGCCGGTAGCTGCCGGTGAGCACCATCACAGTAAGCCCGACCGCCGCCAGCGGAACTCCCACCTTGGGAGCGATATTCATGTGACTCAACGCCAGCGAGATTGCGGCGAACTCGGTCACCAGAGTGAGGAAGTTGACCAGTTGCAGGTCCACCAGCGAGAACAGCCCCCACCAGCGGCCGAAGCGCTGGTAGATCATCGCCGCGTGGCCCTTTCCAGTCGCGATCCCCAGCCTGACCACCATCTCCTGGATGAAGTAAGTCACAGGCAGCAGCAAGAGCAGCAGCCAAAGCAGCCTTGTGCCGTACTGGGCGCCAGCCTGGACGTAGGTCGAAACCGCCCCGGCATCGTTGTCGGCTTCCATGACGATCAAGCCGGGACCGAAAACCACGAGGAATGTCATCACGCGATACAGCCATTTGCTGCGCACAACACGGCCCCGGAGCGGAAGCTGGTCTTCTGCAGTCACATTGGAATCGAGCAATACTTCTTCCTGCATCGTTGATCTCCCGGAGGCGAACCCGGCCACGATTGGGACACTCGTGAGCGCACCACGCTGCGCGTGCGCGCCGGAGTAAATTCCGGCCAGCAGCGACGCGGCTGATCGCGTTCTTGTCTCAGTTTTTTGGGGATGGAAGAAGCAGAAGTGAACCGATAGTGCGGAGTAAAGCGGCTATCGTCTCACGTCTACTGCTTCCATCCAGCGAGCCGCCAACTCGGAGGCTCGTCGATTTGGTTTCTCATATACCTCGTTCGCGTTGTCACGCAGCAAATGCTGCTTCACGCTGCGCGGACGGCGTATTTTCGCAGCCCGCTTCCGTGCCGACTTTATTTCGTATACCATAGGGGGGTATACTACAGTCAAGAAAAAAATGCACATCGTCGAAGAAAAACCCAAGCTCATTCTCCGGATCAAACGAATCAAAGGCCAAATTGCCGCCATCGAGCGCGCCCTGGAAGCTGACGAGGATTGCTCCGACGTGCTGCAACTCATCACTGCAGCGCGCGGCGCCATGAACGGGTTGATGGCGGAATTGCTCGAGGGCCATATCCGCTTCCATGTCATCAACCCCAAGCAACTCAGTTCCGAGCAGGCACTTGCGACGGATGAACTGATTGAGATTGTGCGGTCGTATCTAAAGTGATCGTTGGCTCAGGACACATTCGCAAGAGAGGCCGCGCATCTCCCAACTGCACAACCGACAGGCGCTCAAGAAGGTAATCCCCAAAAATAAAAGAGGACAGCCCAGAGCCCCCCAGGCCATCCTTATAATCCCTCCCGGTTAGAAGGGTTAATGATTTCAACCTAGCAGCGGCACGTTGCGAGAGCATTGCGTTCTTGTGAATATCCAATGAATTTGATGTGACTCGCCAAGAATCCTTTGCACCAAGCCTCACCAAACAGCCGCGAACCCCTCGATTAACCGCATTCCCCCTTCGTGTACCT
Organism: Acidobacteriaceae bacterium; assembly: GCA_003135495.1. Taxonomy (GTDB): domain Bacteria; phylum Acidobacteriota; class Terriglobia; order Terriglobales; family Acidobacteriaceae; genus Acidiflorens. Next base: position 4,356 of record PLBX01000118.1, read on the forward strand.
TCGTGCCCTTAGTGGTAAATGCCTTACGAACTGCAGAACCGCAACGAACCGGCGATGTTGTAAAGTGGAATTCCGTTACCGCATGAAACTCCAACCTCCATTACTTGACTTGCAAAACATTCGCGTAATGCGCGGCGAAAAGATCGTACTCGACAACTTCAGCCTCAGCATAAATGTTGACGAGCACATCGCCGTGCTCGGGCCAAACGGCTGCGGAAAATCCACGCTCATCAAGACCATCACGCGCGAATGCTATCCCATGGTGCGCCAAGGCTCGAGCATGAGCATCCTAGGCCAGAAAAACTGGAATGTTTTTGAGCTGCGCTCTCTGCTTGGCATCGTCTCGAATGATTTGATGTCCTCCTGCACCGGCGATGCCAGCGGCCTCGACGTCGTGCTCTCCGGCTTCTTCAGCAGTACCCGAATCTTCCCGAATCATACGGTTGATCCGGCGCACTTGGAGCTAGCGAAGAAGGCGTTGGCTGATCTAGGCGTGGCGCATCTGGCGGAGCGTCCAGTCGAGGCCATGTCTTCGGGCGAGGCCAAACGTGTGTTAATTGCCCGGGCGCTGGTTCACAAACCACGCGCGCTTTTGTTCGACGAACCGAGCAATTCTCTGGACATCCTGGCGCAGCACGGATTGCGCGAGACCATGCGCTCGCTGGCACAATCGGGCATCGGCATTATTCTCGTGACCCATGAACTTCCCGATGTAGTGCCGGAGATAGAGCGCGTTGTGCTGATGTCAAACGGCCGAATCGTGGCCGACGGGCACAAGGAAGAAGTCTTGCGGGCGGAAAGACTGAGCAAGTTGTTCGGCCTCAAAGTTGAACTCGCCCAGCGCGATGGTTTTTACCACATCTGGTAAGAGGCTGCGGGGCAGACTTTACGCCCTACCAACTTCGCAATGCACAACGCCCACGCACTTACACGGTGGCTCCGGTATGTTGACTGGGCACGCCCGGCCATATGCTCGGCATCACAGCCTCGCGTGATCTTCCGCGCTGCGTGGGACCGCGCTCCCGCTGCTATATTGATCGGAGCCTCCCCTGGGGCTTTCGATCAACATTCTTCTGATCAATTTTGCTCCGGGATGGCTTCCAGGGATTGGCTTGAAGGGGCGCGGCTTTAGCCGCGCCGTNNCCGTAGAACTCGCTTCCCGAGCGGCTTTAGCCGCTGGCGAACATCGCGATCGGAGGAATCATGGCCCGCAAGACTGATCAATCCCGCAAGCTGCAAAAACGCGCCGAGCAGTTTATCCCCGGAGGCGTGAACTCCCCCGTGCGCGCCTTCCGCAGCGTTGGATGTGATCCGCTGCACATCGTGCGCGGCCAGGGTTCTCATATCTGGGACGCCGACGGCAACGAGTACGTCGACTACATCGGCTCCTGGGGCCCACTCATACTGGGCCATGCTACGCCCGCCGTAATCGAAGCCGTTATCAAAGCCGCGCGCAACGGCACGAGCTTTGGAGCATCCACCCCCGCCGAAGCCGATCTAGCCGAGCTGGCCATCTCCGCATTCCCGCACATGGAGAAAGTTCGCTTCGTCAGTTCAGGAACCGAGGCGACCATGTCGGCCATTCGCCTGGCCCGCGGCTACACCAAGCGTAAATATATTGTGAAATTTGAAGGCTGCTATCA
>PLBX01000425.1 GCA_003135495.1 Acidobacteriaceae bacterium
ACTGGTTCGAAATGCTTGAAACGTTCCTCATATTTAGCAACGTACAGCCACAATTACAGCCACTCCTGACGCGAGTGCTGTTATTGCCTCGCATCAAAGGGCACCCGCCTTCAGGGCCGGTTAACTCGTAGGAGGTTCCTCCTTAAAATTATTGTGGCTGGCGGGGATTCTGCCCAGAACGAGAACAACGGCGCCGTTACTCTACGGATCGGAACAGTCCGAAATCAAATCCTCGACGGGTCTGTCGCGGTACTCGCCGATATCAAACTTGCCACCATCGCTCGGAAGGTAATTCCGGAATGCCGCGCGTTCCGGTGCTGCTCTCCGGATATAGTCCACGGCGTCAGTGCAAGAACCGTCACCTAAACCGCTGCACGACACAGATGCGTGCAGCTAGCCAAAGTAGGTCGATCGGACTTAATGGGACGCGAGTTCACTCATCTTTTGGGGAATCGAACATCCTCGCGTGGCTGATCACTTTGGCGGTCATTAATCTGTATGGTCGTCATGTTCTTCGCTTTCGCCAGCAGGGGCGCGCGCATGCTCGCCGGTCACCTCAGCCGTCACGAGACCTTGCCTTGGAGGGGAATCTCCAATCCACACAGGAGGCGTTCAGAGCGGCAATCGCACCGGAATACACGACTCAGCAGAATCAGAACAAAGTTGCAAGCCGAAACTTCCAGAAGGCTCTAAACCGGGCGGCAAATGTTTGCTTTGCTGACAGTGAGTCTCAAGCGTTCACTCTAGACGTGCGACCCAATGTTCGAACGCAGGGTGCTCCGCTGATGATGATCCCTCCATCCGCTGCAAAGTTTCCATGCATATCATACAGAGCTTCTCTTCTATAGGTAACACCAGCAGGTTTCTGTTAAAGGCAGCCGCTCCCTTTGCACGGTCGTAAGCGAGAAGCTAGCCGCTGCCTTTTAGTACCTTGACAGTTGATCTCAAATAGAATATACAGACAGTTGTTTAAATGTTGGCATCTTGGTTGCGCTAGTTATAGAGGTTCGCATTCGGCCGGGTCCGCAGCGTGCAAAGCTGCGGTCGCACTGGCAAAAGTAACATCCTGCCAAGCATGAACCGTAACCATTTACGAATATTGGCTAAGCTACTCTTACTAGTGCCAGGAGTAATGGTTCTCCTGGTGGCATTGCACAGTCCTGGGAGGACGATGAGATGAAGGAAGATCTTGTAATTAGAAACGGTTGGATTGTTACCCCAGAAGTTACCTTTCAGGGAGGTTTGGCAATCTCAGGGGGTAAGTTCGTTATGATCGGTACGGACGCTTCCTTGCCGTCCGGCAAGGAGGAAATCGACGCCAAAGGCAAGCATATTCTTCCGGGATTAATTGATGCTCACGTGCATTTTAGAGAGCCTGGCCTCACGTACAAAGAAGATTTTGGCACAGGATCGACAGCAGCGATATGTGGAGGAATCACTACGGTTGTCGATATGCCAAACGTCATTCCGCCGACGGCGGATGCGGATAAGGTAAAGGAAAAGCAGCATCTTGCAGAGGAAAAGTCGTTGGTGGATTTTGGGATTCTCGGCGTGATCGTTCAAACGAACATCGACCAAATTCTCCCGATGGCTGACGCGGGAGTCGTCGGTTACAAGATTTTTTTCGGTGAGACCATCGGCAATCTACCTTTCCCGGATGATGGTGCATGCCAGGACGCCTTCTCTCTTATTACACAATCAAAACTTCCGCTGGGCATCCATGCCGAGAATCGCGAGATAATGAACTATTGGACGAGCAAGCTAAAGGCTCAGGGTAACAAAGAACCTATATGTTGGGAGGCATCACGACCTGCTCTCTGTGAAGCCGAAGCTGTCGCCCATGCCTTGTTTTTTGCTGAGACCTTTGGAACTAAGCTGCATGTTTTTCACATGAGTTCGATGCAGGCGGCACACATCGTAAGAGCCGCCAAGGCTCGTGGCCTCCGAGTAACAGCGGAAACCGCCCCTCATTATCTTCTTCGCGAATACAAAGATATGGCAGCAGTCGGCTCTCTTTTGAAGATGAATCCCCCTGTTCGTACTAAAGAACACTCAGAAGTCCTCTGGGATGGTTTGTTAAAGGGATATGTCGATATGGTGGCGACCGATCACTCTCCACATACCTTGGAGGAGAAGGGTAGCGATATTACGGGAAAGATGCTCAAACCCACAATATGGGAGTGTATTTCTGGCTTCTGTGGTGTGGAAACAGGTGTCCCTTTGATGTTGAGCGAGGTAAACAAGGGGCGTATGAGCTTGAATCAGTACGTTAAAGTGGCTAGCGAAAATCCGGCTAAAGTATGGCAACTTTACCCCAGAAAAGGGGCTATTCAGCTCGGATCCGACGGCGACGTAACAATTGTGGATATGGATAAAGAAGCAACCATAGACGCTAATAAGCTCCACAGTAAGAACAAACCCACGCCGTGGCATGGGTGGCAAGTTAAAGGTATGCCCGTGTGCACTATTGTTCGGGGACACGTGCAGATGCGTGATGGCGAACCTATCGGCAAGCCCGTAGGCCGCATGCAACGTCCCATCTTGGATTAGGGCAGATTAGACGAGCAATGGAAGCTTCTACAAAAGCCGCCGTGGGCAGCCGCGTCCGAGCCGCCGAACAATTCTCGCGATGGAAGATCGTCGGCACAATACTCGGGCCGACAGTCGCTGTAGCGCTCTGGTTTGCACCGATAACCAACGAAGCGGCCGCTCATCACGCGATAGCGATTATCGCGTTTATGATTGTCTACTGGATATTCGAGCCAATCGACTACGGAATAACGGCATTGGCAGGATGCTATCTATTCTGGGCACTTCACATTGTGAGCTTCGCCACAGCCTTCAGTGGCTTCGCCGATTCCACACCATGGTACATGTTCGGTGCCATGTTGTTGGGGGAAGCTGTGGTCCGTTCTGGACTTGGCCTGCGGCTTGGCTACATTGTGATCCGGGTTATTGGTGTCTCGTACTCGAAGTTGCTCCTAAGCATAATCGTCCTAGTGGTGTTGCTGAATTTTCTTGTCCCTTCCGGGATGGCGCAAATCGTCATAGTAGCGCCAATGATAATAGGGATTGTAGCGGCGTTTGGACTACAGCCCCTGAGTAACGTGGGGCGTGGACTGTTCATCGTCCTAACTTATGCCTGCGGGCTGTTTAACAAAATGATCCTGTCTGGCGGAGCTAGCATCCTGACAGTCGGAATCATACATCAACTCACTGGAACTACCGTCTACTGGGGCCAGTTTCTCATGGCGTACATGCCCGCGGTCGTAGTTTCGGTTTTTGCTTGCTGGCGCTTGATTCTGTGGCTGTATCCGCCAGAGAAGACAGAATTGCCCGACGGACGTACCCACGTACAAAGTGCACTCGCCGAAATGGGGCCTTGGACACTCGATGAGAAGAAAACAATATTCTGGCTGTGCATGGCCGTCGGGCTTTGGGCTACGGACAAATTACACCATGTCCGTCCCGAGGTAATAGCGCTTGGCATCGGACTTGCGCTGGCGTTTCCGAAAGTTGGCGTTCTTCGCGCGCGGGCCATCCGGGAGATCAACTTCCTGTTAATTGTTTTCCTTGGGGGCGTACTCAGTATGGGCGAGGTAATGCTGCATACAAAGGTTCTCGACTTGTTCAGTGGTGCCGCGCTGCTGCCCGGCGTAGTAACGCTCTTCCGAAGCCCATTTATTGGCACGAACGTGCTTTACTGGGGAGGAGTTGTCTACCACTTTGTACTGGCAAGTGAATTCTCGATGCTTTCGACGTCGCTGCCAATAGTCATCCGTTTCGCACAAGCTCATGGTTACAATCCTGTGGCAATCGCCATGGTGTGGAGCTTCGCTGGAGGCGGAAAGCTATTTGTTTACCAATCGTCAGTGCTCATGTTGGGTTATAGCTATGGGTACTTTAAAGCCAGGGATTTGCTCCGGGTCGGATTTTATCTAACTGTCGTTGAGGGAGTTATTATGGCCTTCCTCGTTCCATTCTATTGGCCGCTTATCGGTCTGCATTGGCTACAGTAAGAATACGACGCGAGCTCGAGCGCACGTCGTCTATGTTTTCGAAGAAGATTCCCAGTCAAACGTTGGTCCTAAGCCAAGACATATGTTAGCTTCATGGTGGTGGATGTTTGGTTTCTGGTCTAGTCAATACAACGAGCACGGCGGAATACTCTTTATCTCGCGTTCGTTGTACACACTTAGGGATGGGAGCACATGGGTAATGCATTTTCTACAGCTGATCTGTACGATACGTACGCTGATCGCTGCGCTTCTTGCGAAACACAATTCAGGCAGTATGGCGGCTGTCGCGTGTTTGCAGGGAGGATCAGAACCGCGAAATGCCTGAACGACAATGTTTTGATGCGCCGCGTACTGGAGAGTCATTCTGAGGGAGATGTGCTCGTAGTAGATGGTGCCGGTTATCTAGGCTCCGCATTAATAGGCGATATTATCGCGGAGATTGGTCTCAAGAATGGTTGGTCCGGTGTTGTGATAAATGGAGCGGTCAGAGATGTATCCGCCTTGGCGCAATTGAATTTCGGCGTGAAGGCTCTTGGATCAAACCCTAAGAAGAGCGAAAAGCTAGGGATCGGACAGATCGATGCGGTCCTATCATTCGGGGGTATAGTGTTCATTCCTGGACAGTGGCTATATAGCGATGACGACGGATTGTTAGTATCGCAAGACAAGCTAGTGTGAGATATTCAGCGGCTCTCATCTCTGGGGCTCTCCGCTACCATATCAAGCGACTTCTCTGCCAAGGGGCGACAATAGCATGCCCATCGTTTGCAGCCTATGTGCAGCCCCTACACAGCGTCACTTTTCGAAGATCCTAAGGAACGTACTGTCCCGCTGTCTGACAATTGGCCGTCCCAACGCTCTCTTAAATCGAGATGGATGTCAAGCTGATCCAAAATACGCATCACAGTGTGATTGATGATATCGTCAATCGATTGCGGGTGGTTGTAGAAGGCAGGTACTGGCGGAAAGACAATCGTGCCCATACGCGACAACTTCAACATGTTTTCTAGGTGAATGTCATTAAGCGGAGTTTCGCGGACGACCAGCACGAGTTTGCGCCGTTCTTTTAAGATTACATCCGCCGCTCTATGGATCAATTGATCTCCGTGTCCGTTAGCGATAGCCGCGAGCGTTCTCATGCTGCAAGGACACACGACCATTCCCCTGGTTAGAAAAGACCCGCTCGAGATCGTAGCTCCTTCATCGTGTGGTCCATAATTATAGGTAGCGAACTGCCGGACCTGCCCCGCAGTTAATGACGTCTCATGAGTCAATGTACGTCCTCCCCACTTACTTATTATTAAATGGGTTTCAGCTTGGCAATCTTGCAGCGCCTGCAAGAGACGTACACCGAAAATTGTGCCAGTTGCACCGGTGATGCCCACGATTACTTTCGGAGCCTTCGGCTGATTCGCCACTTTACTTGCCAAATTTCCACTCCCGCCCTGGGAGGCAAAAATCCACTTCCATCTGAACGGCAGGATTGCCAGGGATCGTCTTCATTTCTATAGCTCGCGCTCGGCTCCTATGTGTGCCGCGAACCTCACACATTTCGGCTTTGGCTCTGAACCTGCGACGGCATCTCACAATAACCATACATAGCTATACTTTAGCGGACTCTAATGTTTCAGGAGCGAAAAGTTCCTGGGGCGTCAGTTGGCGCTTAGAAAGACCCTGTTCGAAGGAATATCGGAGAAAGTTAGTCAAGGTATTCAGATTTGGTTCAAGACCATAGGGCCAAAAGTCTTGTCCCATTAGCGCTCGAGTCTCTTCCACGCATCGAGCAATCCACGGCAGCATATATTTTGGCGTGGCGGTCTGATACAAGTCGTCATACACTTCTCGTTGCGCAAGGACAAAACCCCTGTAAAGCGATGATGCCACCCAAGGATACTTCAAATAAACCTCGCGGCGAATAACGACTGTATGCATGATCGGAAAAATTCGCGTGCGCAAAAAATACTCCCGCTCCACGCTGTGGTAGTCTTCGAAAAGCCGACGTACGGTCCCAGTGCCGTTCACAAACGAGGAAGGCACACGCGGCGAGAATAGAGCGTCAATTTCTCCCACTCCCAGCATTTGGGAAAGCGTTTTCCCCGGATCGATTGATCGGAGATGAATGTCGGGAGGCAAAGACAGAGGAAGTTTTTCTCCCCGATTCGGCTGTTCTAGTCCCCCGTTACAATAACGGGCGCTCGTTACGGGAACATCATAATCGTCGCTGAGGATTCCGCGAATCCAGACCGCGGCTGTCATTTGATATTCAGGGCTCCCGACGAGTTTTCCTATGATGTCCTTTGGCTCACGAATTCCGCTGTTGTGATTGATAAAAATAGAAGAGTGTCGAAAGACTCGTGACGGAAAAACTGGGATGGCGATAAACGGAGGATTGTCCGAAAAAAGAGAGACCACGTACGACGACAATGACATTTCCGCTGCGTCGAATTCTTGACGACGAAGCATGCGGTAAAACGTTTCTTCAGCCGGAAGATTGAGATATGTGAGATCGATTCCATCGATTGGAATACGATCTTCGAGCAGTGCGCGTGTGCGGTCATAGCTCGAACACGCCAATGACAAACGTAATTTTCCCATTTGCTACCTCAATGGCTAAAAGATGAAAAAATATTATCGAGCTACCCGAGCTAAACCGAATTAAGCCCGAAAGAAACTTGGCCGCTTCTTAGGAAGCACCTGTGAGCTGAACCTGCGGACTTTTTTTCTTCATTGATTGAATAGCCCAGTAGACCCGCTCAATAGTTAACGGTAGATCATAAATTCTTGTGCCGAGAGCGTTCGCGACAGCATTGCCGATAGCAGCCGGAGTTGGGGCCAAACCTGGCTCGCCCAAGCCCTTTGCACCATAAGGCCCGAGCGGCTCGGGACATTCGACAATAATGCACGTCATCTCAGGAACATCTAAAGAGGTCAGTAGGTGATAGTCCAGGAACGACGGGTTTCTAATCTTTCCTTTTCTATCTACTATCAACTCCTCGTGCAAGGCGGCACCGATACCCATGACGAGACCCCCTTCGATCTGCCCCACACAACTGGCGGGGTTAATTGCCTTACCTACGTCGTGCGCTGCAACGACACGCATAAGGCGCACTCTACCAGTTTCCTCGTCAACGGCGACCTCGGCCGCCTGCGTTGCATACATGTAAAATGCCGAGGCGTGCTCGCTGTGACCGTCATTAGAGTTCAGATCCTTACCTAATTCAAAGGTATAAGAGCCTTTACCGCAAACCTTTCCTTCGGTACCAAGGTTGTCTAAAATCAGTTTTGCAATTGAAACTACTCCCGGCGGGCCGGCTTTCAAAAGGACATTGCCATTTGAGAATTTGAGATTATCATCAGAGGAACCGAGGGCCGCAGCCGCCATTTTGGCGATCTTTTCGCGAGCATCGATAGCCGCGAGCCTTACTGCATTACCCATATGGTACGTGCTCCGACTCGATGTTGTGGAGGCGTCAACGGGAATGACGTCGGTGTCGAGCGGGTGCATCCTCACCATCTCAAATGGAATACGCAGTTCCTCAGCTGCAATCTGGGACAGAATGGTGCTGCACCCTTGACCAATTTCAACGGTGCCGGCCATTATTGTGGCAACACCGCTTGCGTCAATCGTCACTAAAGCCGTAGACGTAGTTGGGGTTCGAGTTGGCTTTAAAATGCAAGCAAACCCTCGTCCAATCTTCACCCCTTTGCGTTTGAAGCTTCCGTTGCTTGCTTTACCCCAGCCGATACCTTCCGTTGCCTTCAGGAGAGTCTCCTTGAGGCCCACATTTTGAAGCTTTTCCCCCCAATACGTTAAATCTCCATCAACGAAGATATTCTTCAACCGAAACTCAAGTGGATCAATGCCAAGCCGCTTCGCCAGTTCATCAGTGTGCTGTTCGCATGCCCATGCGGTCTGGGGAATGCCGTATCCTCTGAACGCCCCAGCTACTGCTTCGTTGGTGTATACGGCATAGCCATCGACTTGAACGTGGGGAATCCGATATGGTCCGGGGGACGGTAGGCTTCCCCGAATACAAACCGTAGGACTCTTTTCAGCATAGGCTCCGGCTCCCCAGTAGATCGTTACTTGCCGAGCCATTAATGTTCCGTCGTTTCTCACCCCACTTTTTATCGTAACAGTAGCACCGTGACGAGTTATCGTAGAAGAAAAAGTTTCAGGACGGTTAAATTTCACTCGAACGGGTCTGCCGTTCGTGCGATAAGCTAATGCTATCGCGATAGGCTCCACTTTAAGACCACCCTTTGAGCCGAACCCACCTCCCTGGAATGGATTGATCAGACGGATCTGCTCTTGTGGTAAGCCGAGTGCTTCGGAGAGGATATGCAGAGCACGAAACGGAGCATCATTTGCAACCCAAACTGTCACTCTCCCGCTCGCCGGATCAACCTGAGCATGAGCCGAATGCGGCTCCATTGCGGCGTGTCCAATTTTGGGAACTCTGTAGCGCTCCTCCAAAACTAGATCGGATTCCTTGAATCCCTGCGTGACGTTTCCGGTGCGCAACTTAAAATGCTCACATATATTAGGCCAAGAAGTGTGCGGGTTAACGAATTGTTCTTTGCGGTAATTGGGATAATCCTCATGGATAGGGAAAGCTCCGGGCGCGCAGGCTTCCTCCGCGTCTAAATAGGCGGGCAAGTCTTCGTACTCAACTTCGATTAGACCGACTGCAGCCTGGGCCGTGTCTTCGTCTAGTGCCGCAACGGCTGCAATCGGCTCGCCCACGTAGCGGACCTTGCCGTTTGCTAAGAATGGAGTGTCTTTGACAGCCTCGCCCCATGTCCACGGCGCATCTTCGCCCGTCACGACACAGAGCACTCCCGGGTGGTTCCTAGCCTTCTCGACATTAAGGAGATGGATTTTCGCGTGAGGCCTTGTACTAAAAAGCACTTTTCCGTACACCATGTTCGGAAGAACGAGATCGTAACCATACGTTGCCCTTCCAGTTACCTTATCCTTCCCATCAACACGCGCTACGGATTTACCAACAACTTCCAGTGCTTCCATACTTCGTCCTCCTTCAGGGAACTCCAGCGATCGTTCGTTTACTGTCAGGTGGGTTGCTGCCGTGGAGTATGGCGTGCGCGGAGCTGCCTGGCAGCCATCTGAACTCCCTGGACAATCTTGGCATACCCTGTGCATCGACATAGATTTCCGGAAAGCGCGAAACGGATCTCGTCTTCGGTCGGGTTCATATTTTCATCCAACAAAGACTTTGCCATCATAAGTAAACCCGGGGTGCAGTAGCCGCATTGAACGCCACCTGCTTGAATAAGTGCATCCTGGACCGGATGCAACTCGTGCCCGCTCTCCAGCCCTTCTATAGTCACTATGTTGGCTCCATCAAGTTCGCCAGAGAAAATTAAACATGAGTTTACAGCCTTGCCGTCGAGGATAACGGTGCAGGCACCGCAATCGCCCGTACCGCAACCTTCCTTTGTACCTGTTAAACCCAGCTCATCTCTTAAAAGGTCTAATAAAAGCCGGTGGGACGGTACTACTAAATCCTTGGATTCACCGTTCAGAGTAATTCGAATATTGATTTTCATAAGAGCCCCATGTGAGTTCACTGTCAATCAAGGCTTCAACATGTTGAAGAGTTCGTCAGTATTTCCTGTCCCGTCGCTCGATCCAACGAAGCGGCTCTGTGATGTGGGCTGCTACATTTAAAAGCGCCCGCTTTGTGTTTACACGAACCATCTCTCGTCGATACTCTGCCGAAGAGCGCACGTCGCTTATCGGCGAACACTCAGTAGCAGCTTCATTTCCCGCCAATTCCGCAAGTTCTTCGGTTAGCACCCGATTGTGAAGAATTGCTTCCGCTTTTCGTGCTCTAATCGGCGTCGGCGAAACTGCACCCAGCGCGATTCGCGCTCTGCTACACGTTTTATCGTTGGATTCAAACACTAGCGCCACGGCCACACCTACATACGCAAGGTCCATCATTTCTCTGGGAGAAAACTTAATGTATTCCCCCCTGACGCCATGGGTGGCTGGAATGACTATCTCGGTCAAGAGCTCCGATTGCATCATCACGGTTTTGCTAGGCCCCACGAAGAACTCCGCCAAGGGTACCGAACGCTCACCGTGAAGGCCAGAAATTCTAGCCTCAGCGTCCAATACCAGCAAAGCAGGAGCTACATCTGCGGATGGCGTAGCATTTGCCACGTTGCCGCCAACGGTTGCACGATTCCGGATTTGAACCGAACCGACCTCAGCCGCACTTTGGGCTAAAAAGGGATATCTATTGCGAATAAGGGTAGATGTCTCCAACTCCCTCATTGTTACCAGAGCTCCTATCCGCAGAGAGCCATCTGACTCCTCCCTAATAACGCGCAGAGGAGAAATCTTTTTGAGATCGACAACGTATTTCGGAACAAGCCCTTTCTCCTTGACCGCAATCACCAAATCTGTCCCACCCGCCTGAAAATAGCCACCTGCTCCCTTTGTTTGCCGAATTTGTAATGCTTCACGGATCGAAGTGGGTCGATAGATCTCAAAAGGTTCTGGTCGTTTCATCTCAGGGTTACTCTAAAGGCGCATTCTTACTGCGTTTCCGGTCAAAATGTAACTTCTAACCGGTTCCTTCAGTATACTTCGCGGAATGTGTTTTTGTTTTTTTTTTTTGCTCTTTCATCCCACCTGCTGCTTTAAAATAGCCACCCGCTGCCTTTACTAATAAACCTTTACTTCGAACTGGGCCTTCAGTATACTTCGCGAGATTTTACTTTGGTTTTTCTGTTCCCTACGGAGAAAGGTACAAGATAATGCTAACTGGACGCCGAGTTATCTTATGTTCCGTCACGATACTTTTTCTCGTGCACATAAACCTATTAGTGGTACGAGCTCAAACGAACACAGGTGCGATTCTCGGCATCGTCGACGACAGTAGTTCAGCCACAGTAGCGAGCGCCCATATCTCAGTTAAGAATGTCGAAACAGGCTCTGTGCGCGATGTCGAAACCGACGCCACGGGAGCGTACACGGTCGTCGGCTTGCCCGCTGGTAGTTACATCGTTCAGGCTGACGCAAACGGTTTTTCAACACGAGTGATCAAGGGAATTACCCTTACAGTCGCAGCGACGTTAAGAGTCAATGTCACTCTTGCCGTGAGCTCGGTTAAGAGCGAGATCACCGTAATGTCAGAAACTACACAGGTGGATACGACTACCGCTTCAACGGGCGATGTCGTGACAGGCCAAGTGATCCGCGAACTGCCGCTCAACGGTCGAGATTGGCTACAGCTCGCTACTTTGCAGGCCGGTGTTGTCGGTGGAATAGGGCAGAGTGCGGCAAGTGTAAACTCTGACCGAGTGTCGAAGGGTAACGGAGAGACTCTTTCCATTGCAGGGAACCGCCCGACTCAAAACGTCTATCTCATCGATGGCTTAGTGGAAAACGATTACGCGAATGGAAGTCCGGGAAGCGCATTAAGCATCAACTTGGGAGTGGATGCAATTCGTGAATTTTCTGTCTTGACTAGTGAATTCAGTGCCGAATACGGAATGACGGCTGGCGGAGTAGTTAATGCCGTGTTCAAGTCCGGCACGAACCAACTGCACGGAAGCGGTTATGGATTTTTCCGAAACAGCGCTATGGATGCGCGCAATTATTTCGATGGGCCCGCGATTCCGCCGTTCCAAAGGTATCAATATGGTGCATCGCTAGGCGGCCCGATTATAAAAGACAAAACTTTCTTTTTTGCGAACTTCGAGGGTGTAAACCAGAACCTTAGTCTTTCCTCGACCGCTCCTACGCTATCCCCGAACGCGCTGAAGGGAATCCTTCAATGTGTCCCAGGTATCCCGGCTTGTGCCAACGGTGCGCCTACTTACCAAGTCACCATCGCTCCAGCGATTGTTCCGTATCTCGCGCTATTCCCTCCCGCCAATACGGGAATCAACGGAGACAGTGGGTTCTTGTCGATTCCGCTACCAATAGGTGGGCATGAATACTATACAGTCGGCCGGCTCGACCACAACTTCTCGCAGGCAACATCTCTGTCGGCCAGCATGCAGTGGGACACTGGCCGGACGACTCAGCCAGATGCATATCAATTTGTACTGGGCAGTTCACCAACAAGTCATGACAACTTCGTTGCTGCCCTGCAGCATTCCTTCAGTTCCAACCTTCTGAATACTGCCCGCTTTGGTGTTAGTCGCACTTACGCCGCGAACCCTCTGTCCAATAACGCTATAAATCCTTTGGCTGCGGATACCTCTCTCGGATTTGTTACAGGTAAGCCGGTTGGATTCATTACGGCCGGCCCCGCCAACACGTTCGGCGGACTAGGGGCAACCGGACCGGATGAGTTTTGGTTTACGAGTTACCAGGCTTCAGATGACGTAAGTTGGATTCGAGGGCGACATCATTTTCAATTTGGCGGTTTTTTCGATCGAATCGATAGCAACTTCAACGCCGGGAACGATCCCAATGGATCATGGAGCTTCGGTTCAGTGTCCGACTTCTTGCTGGACATTCCTCAGGCTTTTGCTTCTGATCTGCCAGGGACCCCTAGTCCCAGAGAGCAACGGCAGTCAATCTTCGGACTTTATGCCCATGACACAATTATTCTTCGCCCAAATTTAACTCTGAATGTGGGTTTACGTTGGGAGCCCGCTACGCCAGTGACCGACGCGAAGGGCAAAGTATCAAACTTGCGGCNNGTATCAAACTTGCCGACTTTGAGTTCGGCGACAGCGCGCCTCGGTGGTGCTTTTTGGTTGAACAACCCTACGCTCAAAGATTTTGAGCCACGAATAGGAATTGCATGGGACCCAACCGGAAGCGGCAAGACGTCGATTCGTAGTGGCTTTGGCATTTATGACATAATTCCCATGGGCTACCTTCTTATTGATCGAACGCATGCCGAACCATTTTACTTGGGCGGGATTGTGAATAACCCGCCACCAAGCAGCTTCCCCTCGCAGGCCATTTCGCTGATCGGCCCCGCCGAGTTTAGGGGGGCTTATGTCCAATCACACATCCCTGTCGCTTACAACCAACAGTGGAATTTTACCGTTCAGCGGCAACTAGCGGCCAATACCACGTTGGAGGCTGGATATGTCGGATCTCATTCAGTCCACCTTCCTGAAGCGATTGATGACATGGATGTAGTTCCGCTTTCTCAAGTTACCATTGCTCCCGATGGAAATTATCTTTTCCCGATTCCACCGGCAGGATCTAGTCCTCAGAGGGTAAACCCAAACTTCGCGAGGATTCTCGCCACATTGTGGAGAAATTACTCTATTTACAATGGATTGTTACTGACAGTAAACAGTCGATTTAGTCATGGAGTTAGTCTGCGGGCAAATTACACGTGGTCGCATGACACTGACGAAAACTCTAGTACTTATAGCGCGACTGAATACGGGAATACAACGGGAGATCCCTATGGCTTCCTTCCTTCTTATCAAAAGGGTCCTGCGGACTTCAATGTTGTGCATAATCTAATAGTCAACGGCATGTGGGACATACCACTGGCAAACTCTTTTAGCGGTACAAAGCGTGCGATTCTGGCCGGTTGGGAACTCGGTGCAATCTTCAACGAGCACTCTGGCATGCCTACCTCGGCTACTTTGAGTAACGACCAAGCTTTTACCGGCAATAGCGAAGCTATCAACAGTCTCGGTGGGCAAAGAGCAAATTACAATCCATCGATACCAGGCTGTTCTGGTAATCCTGTCAACCCTGGTCAGCCAAATAACTATATCAAGGCTCAGTGTTTCTCTTTTCCGAATCCTGGAGAGTTGGGGAACTCGCGTCGCAATATGATATGGGGGCCTTGGAACTCTGAGTTGGACCTTTCGCTTTTCAAGAACATTTCTATTAAGTCAGACCGATATCGAGTGCAGTTTCGGGCCGAGGCGTTCAACATACTGAATCACGCTAACTTCGGGATGGGGGATGCGCCTATGTTCGATGCGAATGGGAACGTCAACCCAACCTCTTTGGCGTTACAAGCCCCTACTCTCACGACATCGCGGCAGATTCAGTTCGGAGCCAAATTCGTGTGGTAGGATGCTCAAAACGAGCAGTTCCTGCCCTCCAACTGCTGGCCAATAGGCCAGCAGTTGGAGGGCAAAAGTGATCGCTCGCAAGCCAGTTTGGCGCGATAGCATAGTAATAATAATGATATCCGCTACAGCTACCCAGCGGATATCAAAAGGGTACCTGATCAGGCGATGCCTGGGGAGACACTTCCATGAGCAATTCTAATCTCACCGCGGGAACCACCACTCTGCACATCCGTGACGGCGCTCCCGAGGGCCCTTTGAGGCCACATTTCGCCTACACAGATCTGCGAGAGTGGATCGCTGAGACGGAAAAGTTAGATGAACTCAGGGTAGTCTCCGGGGCCTCATGGGAGGAAGAGATTGGGATGGCTGCGGAGGTCGTGATGCACAGTGACAATACTCCGTGCCTAGTCTTTGACAAGATACCCGGTTGCTTAGAAGGATCGCGGATTTTGATTAATTTCTTCGGCGGCAAGCGGAAGTCCATGACGCTTGGTTTTCCTACACATCTGAACAAACTGGAACTAAGTGATGCATTCCTACAATGTTATTCGCAGGACTTGAAGCTTGTCCCGTTCGAAGAGGTAACCGACGGGCCTATCTTCGAAAATGTTCTGACTGGCGATGCGGTTGATCTCACCAAGTTCCCTGCTCCCATCTGGCACGAGGGTGACGGCGGTCGCTACATTGGGACCGGTAGCTTTAATGTAACGATGGATCCGGATGACAAGTGGGTGAACTGCGGCACCTATCGAGTGATGATCCACGACAAGCGCACCCTTGGGTGTTACATCTCTCCAGGCAAGCATGGTCGTCTTCATCGCGACAAATATAAAGCTCGCAAGGAATTGATGCCGACCGTCATTGTTTTGGGCAGCGATCCGCTGATGTTCCTCATGGCGTGCAGTGAAGTACCGTACGGTTTATGTGAATACGATGCTGCCGGGGCTCTACGGGGTTCGCCGATCAAAGTCGTGCGAGGGGAGATCACTGGTTTACCCTTTCCGGCCAATGCGGAAGTAGTTCTGGAGGGATTCGTCGATCCCGACAAACTTCATGCTGAAGGCCCATTTGGGGAGTGGACCGGTTACTATGGAGACAAACGGCAGGAACCCGTAATCGAAATCAAGGCTATTTACCACCGGAAGAACCCAATTGTCCTAGGCTGTCCAATGCTGCGGCCGCCGGACGAACTAGGCCGATATCGTTCCGTCATTAAGTCGGCGTTGCTCAGACAGACGGTACAAAAGGCTGGTGTTCCCGATGTGACCGGAGTGTGGGTGCATGAGGTCGGGGGAGCACGAATGCTGGTTGGTATCTCGATCACGCAGCGCTATCCAGGACATTCAAAGCAGGCTGGTCACGTAGCGTGCCAGTGTCATACCGGGGCGTACGCTGGCAAATACGTTGTTGTGGTGGATGATGATATCGACGTCTCAAACCTTGAACAACTGATTTGGGCGATGGTGACGCGTTCGGATCCAGCCACATCAATCGACATAATCAGAGGGGCATGGAGTACACCCTTGGACCCAAGGATCAGCCCAGAAGACAAAGCAGCAGGCAACTTCACTAACTCGCGCGCTATCATAGACGCATGCCGACCCTTTCATTGGCGCGACCGATTCCCAGCAGTGAACATGCCCAGCCCCGATACAATGAAAAGAGCGCTGCAGAAATTCTCTTACCTGCTCGGTTAAGCTTCGTGGTCGTCAACCGAGACCTTCAGCACAAATGCGCAATGTTATATCCCCGAACGAAGCGGCACATTCATGAGCATGAAAGAAACAACTACCACTGAGAGAGCCCAAGTCATCATTCTCACAGGCTTTCTTGGAGCCGGCAAGACTACACTACTCAATCGAATTTTGACCGCCAACCACGGCCGAAGAATCGCTGTGATAGTCAACGAGTTTGGGGAGGTAGGTATCGACCACGATCTTCTGATCTCTGCGGATCAGGAAATCGTGCAGATGAACAATGGCTGCATTTGCTGTACTGTTCGAGGGGACCTCATTCGAAGTCTATTTCAACTGCTCGAGCATCGCGCAGATTTTGACACAGTGCTGGTTGAAACGACAGGATTGGCCGATCCTGGCCCTGTTGCCCAAAGCTTTCTTATTGACGAAAGGATCCGCAGTGAATTTACTCTTAATGGCGTAGTCACTGTGGTTGATTCGAAACATGTGTGGAGTGAGATCGGGGAGCTAGGCAGTATTGCATCCGCGCAGATCGCGTTTGCAGATCTCGTGCTCCTTAATAAGACAGATCTCGTTACTCCCGAAGAGCTAGATGCGCTCGAATCAAAGATTAGAAGTATAAACAGGCTAGCTACGCTTTACCGGACGCGCAACTCAGAGGTGGACTTAGCTGCGCTATTCGAGATGAGTAATCTCGCCCTAGCGCAGAAAACGGAATATACAAGCCCTCGTCACGGGGAAGGCCATAATCACTTAAAGGAGATCACAGCTATTTGCTTAGTGGAAACGGGCGAGTTGGATGGCATGAAGATTAGCCACTGGTTTCGCTCGGTAATCGCCGAGCAGGGTGCCAACATTATGAGGATGAAAGGTATTGTGAGTCTACGCGGTGATCCCGATCGCTTTATCTTTCAAGGAGTGCATATGATCTTCGAGGCGAAACCGGGCGACCCGTGGAAGGAAGGTGAACAAAGGATTAATCGGCTAGTCTTCATCGGGCGCAGTCTCGATGCAGAACAAATCACTCAGGGCTTTAAGGAATGCATCGCAGTGGGCGATGAAAGCTGTTCGGTTTATGCTGATCCGTTCGGCCGAGATATTGAAATTTCCCATTTCACCATCGATCAGATCAGGTACTGGATGAAGCAGATTTTTGAATTTCCCATTGATGCGCCGGTTATAGTCAAAGAGGTCCCATGCGTAAAAAGCGGCTGTCCTCCGATCGAAACGGCCATCATTGTTGTTCTGAAAGGTGAACCTCCACGCCTCTTCAAGATCCAAAGGACCATTAACGAAGTGACTTTTGACCATGTCTACAACTTGATCGAGAACCCACTCCCCTGTTGCTAACAATATCCTCTGTAAGTGACGCATCAGTCGACTGAGCATTCACGTGAACAGCCGAAGAAGCACCGGGGAATCAAAAATGATGTTGAACGATTCGGCAGCAATCCTGTTCGTGAGTCCCCTTTTCCTAATTCGAGATCGGGACTCTAGGATGGCAACGACGACCAAGTCAAAAGCATTGATGGTACTTGTTCTATATTGATCGCCTTGCCGCGGCCAGCCTTCCTAGAGGGGCGTTAACATTAATCACCGAGCCTGAAGCGTTGTTGACAAAGGAGCTCGAATGAGTCGACAACAGCGGCTAAGTGTTCAATATCTTTAGAAGTGTGTGACTTTCAATCGAATCTGGTCACAAACTGGACATACATGGCATACAATCTCCCGACAATCGCACTCATACTTACAGGTGGAACAATCGATTCGGTCGGCAAGGATCGGCTCGACCTGGCTTGGTATATCGAAGCTGCAAAGCGTCTGAGCACGAGTGAATTGCTCGAAAGAATCCCCGAGCTTCATTCCTTCGCCCATGTTCATGAGAAACCCTTTCGGAAACTGCCAAGCCATGCGTTGGTCGACAAAGACTGGATCGATCTTCTTAAAACAATTCATGCTGCTTTTGGTACCGATAATGTGGATGGCATTGTAATTACGCATGGAACCAACACGATCGAAGAGACCGCGTACTTCCTAACGCTGACTGTGAAAATCGATCGTCCAGTTGTGCTTGTTGGGTCTATGCGCCCAGCTTCCGCAATCAGCAGCGACGGTTACCTGAATCTTTTAAGGGCGGTTCAGGTCGCAGCCGCTCCCGAATCGCGTGGCCGTGGTGCCCTATTAGTGATGAATGATGCGATCTATGGCAGCAGAGATGTCACTAAGACGATGACTTATCGAGTTGAGGCTTTCCAAGGTCGAGATCTCGGCCCTTTAGGTTACGCCGACGCGGATGGAAGGATTATTTATTATCACCAGAGCAGCAAGAAACATACGGTGCAGACGGAATTTGATGTTCAGAACCTTAACGCGCTTCCTCGCGTAGATGTGGTCATATCGTATGTNNGTAGCGGCGGGTGCAAAGGGGATCGTCAGCGCTGGTACCGGTGCGGGACGACCAACTCCTGCCGAAGACGAGGCGTTGACTCGGGCGCATAAAAGGGGGGTTCTCATTTGTCAAAGTAGCCGAGTTGGATCGGGTCGAGTGGTTCAAAGCCCATCGCTTCGCCGCCGCGGATTCGTCGCAGCGGATAACCTCCAACCATGGAAAGCTCGCGTGTTGCTATCACTCGCTCTGACGGTCACGAACGATACGAACGAAATTCAACGGATGCTGGACACCTACTAGTG
>PLBX01000467.1 GCA_003135495.1 Acidobacteriaceae bacterium
ACGACGACGAAGCTGTTCGAGAAAGCAAACGGATCGATCTTCAGCCTCCCGATCGGATTCGATCCGACCACGTAAAGCGCTTTCAGCTTTCCGCTCTTGCCCGCTTCCACCATGCCGGCAAGATCGAGCCCGGCGCTCTGCGGAATCGCCCACTCCTGATGGAAGTCGCCGCTTCCCGCAGTAGGGTGATAGCCCGGCAGCAGATCAGGATAAAGTCCCATGTCCGCCGCGCCGCGAGAGTTTGCGTAGTCCGCCAGGCAGATAAACTTCGCGCCTGAAACACCAGAGCCGAAGGCGACGAGGCCAGCAATGTCGTTACCGCGGATCTCCGACCCGAAAACAATGATGAGATTCTGCTCTCCGCGCAGTTTGTCGCGGAGGGCGATCCATGCGTCTCGATTGGTCGACGCGCTCGCTAGGGCATCGGCAGCCGAATCATCTCCTGACAGGAAGCTCGCAACCTTACCCT
Source organism: Acidobacteriaceae bacterium (assembly GCA_003135495.1). Lineage (GTDB taxonomy): Bacteria > Acidobacteriota > Terriglobia > Terriglobales > Acidobacteriaceae > Acidiflorens. Next base: position 470 of record PLBX01000467.1, read on the forward strand.
CAGCTCCGGCTGGAATCTGCGTAAAGCTCGTGGCCTGCCGCCGTAGCTTGATCGGCTCCGAATTCACCACGTAAAGCTTTGCCCGGTGCAGGCGCACGTTGTTGCGAATCTGCCACGCCAGCAGCGGGTGCTGCTCGGTGGGATCGTTGCCGATCAACAGAATCGCGGGGGCGGTCAACACATCGCGCATCGCCGCAGTCTTTCCTGGTTTGCCATGCAACGCGGATGCGAGGGCGGGGTAGTCGGCTGTGCGATGATGATCGACATTGTTCGTTCGCAGCACCACGCGCGCAAATTTCGACAGCAGATAATTTTCTTCGTTGGTGGTGCGATTCGACCCGATGACTCCAATCGCATTTCCGCCATTGGTGTCGCGCACTTCGCGAAACCGGCGGCCGATCGTTTCAAAAGCCTCTTCCCACGTGGAAGGCGTAAGCTTGCCGTTCTTGCGAATCAATGGCTGTGTGAGCCGTTCTTTGTGGTGCGCGAAGTCGAACGCGTAGCGCCCTTTGACGCAAAGGAAATCGCCGTTGATCCCACTCTTATCTCGATTATCGCCACGCACAATCTCCGCGCCCGTCTCGCACCGGCGCACACCCAAAGTCGTCTTGCATCCATCGCCGCAGTGCGTGCAGATCGTGCCCACATGGTTCATCTCCCACGGCCGCGTTTTGTAGCGATACGCCCCCGAGGTGAGCGCGCCCACCGGACAGATGTCAATGCACATGCCGCACTCTTCGCAGTCCAGATGATCGTCCTGATTCGGCGCAATGATCGAACCGACGCCGCGGTTTTGCACGCCCAGCGCCCAGACGTCCATGCCTTCGCCGCAAACGCGCACGCAACGGTAGCAAAGAATGCAACGCGGCCGATCGAAGTAAACCACCGGAGACCATTGCTGCTCTTCCTTGTGGTTCTTGGCCTCCATGAATTTCGATTCGGCGGCGCCGTAGGAGAAGGTCATGTCCTGCAATTCGCATTCGCCGCCGGCATCGCACACCGGGCAATCGAGCGGATGATTCCCGAGCAGCAGCTCGACCATTGCCTTGCGCGCCTGACGCACGTCATCGCTGTCGGTCGAAACGATCATGCCCTCGGCAACCACCGTAGTGCAGGCGGTCTGAAGCTTGGGCATCTTCTCGACCTTCACAACGCACATGCGACAAGCGCCTTGCAGCGAAAGGCCAGGGTAATAGCAGAAAGAAGGCACCTCGATGCCAACATTCTTGCAGGCCTCGATTAGCAAGGACCCGCCGGGGGCGGCGATCTTCTTTCCATCGACAGTTAGTGTTACATCAGGCATTTAGGGATTCTCTACGCTAGTACTGGTTGTTGTTCTGCTACGCCCGCCTTCTCAAACGGGCAAGGCTTGCCATCCAAGTGGTCTTCGAATTCTTTTCTAAACTTTTTCACGAATGCCATCGTGGGCATTGCCGCCGCGTCTCCCAGGGGACAGAATGTCTTGCCCAGCATGTTCTCCGACAGATAATAAATATTGTCGATGTCTTTTTTTACACCGCCGCCCGCGTGGAAGCGCGACAAAGTTTTCTCCAACCAGTCCGTGCCTTCGCGGCAGGGAATACACCAGCCGCAGCTCTCGTGCCGGTAGAACTTCATGGTGCGGAGCGCAAACTTGACGATGCAAGCGGTATCGTCGAGAACCACCACGCCGCCTGATCCAAGCATCGACCCGGCTTTCGCTACGGAATCGAAATCCATGGGAACGTCGATTTCTTCCGGCAACAACACCGGCGTCGACGATCCGCCCGGAACCACCGCTTTCAATTCGCGACCATTCGGAATTCCGCCGCCCACCCCATAGATCATCTTCTTGAGGTTGTAGCCCATCGGAAGTTCGTACACGCCCGGCTTATTCAAATTTCCGGAGAGGCAAAACAGGCGCGTACCGCCATTCTTCGGCGTCCCAAGTCTGGAGTACCACTCCGCGCCACCTAAAATAATGTGCGGAACAGCGGCCAGCGTCTCCGCATTATTGATGACCGTTGGCCCGCCCCAGAGACCAACTACCGCGGGAAAAGGTGGACGTATGCGCGGGATGCCGCGCTTGCCTTCCAGCGATTCCATCAGCGCCGATTCTTCGCCAACTTCGTACGCTCCCGCGCCACCGTGCCAGTAAATATCCAGATCGCGGCCGCTGCCAAAAATGTTCTTGCCCAGGAAGCCTTTGGCATAAGCATCTTTAAGAGCCTTCTGCATGATTACCAGCAAGTAGCGATACTCGCCCCGCACGTAGATGTAGCCAGTGCGAGCCCCGACCGCCAGCGCCGCAATCATTACACCTTCAATCACCGCGTGCGGATCGTGCTCGAAAATCAGTCGGTCCTTGCAAGTGCCAGGCTCGCTCTCGTCCCCATTGCAGAGCACGTATTTTGACTTCGCTGATTCCTTCGGAACAAACGACCACTTCATCCCCGTGCTAAACCCCGCCCCGCCGCGCCCGCGCAGNNTCGATGTTCGTAGCGCCTTTTCCAAAGCGCTTCGAGATGACGCGAACCTCATCGGGATGGGAAACGAGAGATGCCATGTGATCGATGTTTACTGCGTTCCTTTCTTCTTATATCCGTCCAAAATCTGGTCCATCTTCGCGTTCGTCAGGTTCTCGTGGAAGTCGTAATTCACTTGCACCGCTGGAGCCCAGCTGCAGGCGCCGATGCACTCAACTTCTTCCAGCGAGAACAATCCATCAGCGGTTGTGCCTTTGTTGCCGACGCCCAGCTTCTTCTTGCAGTGGTCCAGCAATTCTTCGCCGCCTACCAGCATGCACGCAATGTTGGTGCAGACTTGCACATTGTATTTGCCGCGCGGCTTCGTAGTGAGCATCGAGTAATAGCTAATCACATTGCGCACTTCGAGATCGGTAAGACTCAACCGCTGTGCCAGTTCCGCGATCACTTCGCCGGTCAAACTGCCGATTTCATCCTGCGCGTAGAGAAGCGTAGGTACAAGCGCCGAGCGCTTGGTCGGATAGTGCGTAATCATCTCGGCGAAGCGAGTCTCGAATTCGTCAGAAAACTTCATAAGAAAAAATTTGTAATTTTGTAATCGGATAATTTTGTAATTTGAATCGCCCAATTCGGCGAGGTTTTAGATTACAAAATTATCCGATCACAACATTACAAAATCCTACCGGTCGATATCTCCCAATACGACATCAATGCTTCCAATCGCCGCCACCACGTCGGCAATCAACTGGCCTTCGCACATCTTGGACAAGGTCTGCAGGTTCGCATACGATGGGCCGCGCATGTGCACGCGATACGGCTTCGCGGTGCCGTCGCTGACGATGTAATATCCCATCTCTCCGCGCGGCGACTCAATTGCCTGGTACACTTCGCCCGCCGGAACAGCAAAACCTTCAGTAATAATCTTGAAGTGATAGATGAGCGCTTCCATCTGCGTCTTCATCTTTTCGCGGTCCGGCAACACAACCTTGGGGGCATCTGCCTTCACGGGCCCTTCTGGCATTCCCGCCAGCGCCTGTTGCACCATCGCTATCGACTCACGTAACTCCGCCACGCGGCAAAGATACCGCGCGAAAACATCTCCCTCAGTGCGGACCGGCACTTTAAAATTGAAATTCTCGTAACCCGAATAAGGAGCATCGCGCCGCAGATCAATATCAATTCCGCTGCCCCGCAGCGTTGGACCGCACGCGCCCATGGCGATTGCGTCTTCCGCGCTCAGGTGGGCCACGCCCTTCGTCCGCATCATGAAGATGGGATTTCCGGTCAGCAGGTTCTCGTACTCGTCCACATTGCCCGGAAATCGGTCGGCAAACTTCTTGACCTTCTCGAAGAATCCCAGCGGTGGTTCGAGCGCCAATCCCCCGATGCGGAAGTAAGAAGTCATCATCCGCTGCCCGCTGACCATCTCGAAAAAGCGCAAAACATCTTCGCGCTCCCGGAAGCAATACAGAAATACCGTCATTGCCCCGAGGTCCATGGCGTGCGTTCCCAGCCAGACCAGGTGCGAATTGATGCGAGTCAACTCGTTCATCAAAACCCGCATCCACTGCGCCTTTGGAGGGATCTCCAGCCCCAACAATTTTTCTACCGCCAGGCAGTAGGCAAGATTGTTGGTCATAGGGCATAGATAATCGATGCGATCCGTGAGCGGGACTACCTGCTGATAGAACTTCGCTTCGCAGGTTTTCTCTATGCCGGTGTGCAGGTAGCCGATCTCGGGCTTCATGCGCACAATTGTCTCGCCATCGATCTCGAGCACAAGTCGCAACACGCCGTGCGTAGACGGGTGCTGTGGCCCCATGTTCAGGATCATGGTGCTATCTACGCTCCGGTCGATGCTTCGCTCGGAAGATTGGCCCGTGCCTAGATCGTCAACTACAGTAGGGAATTGCGTCATGAATTACCGATACCCTTCCACCGGATAGTCCTTCCGAAGAGGATGGCCTTCCCAGTCGTCAGGCATCATGATGCGTTTCAAGTTAGGGTGCCCGGTGAAGCGCACTCCAAATAAATCGAACACTTCGCGCTCGTAGAAATTTGCCGAAGGCCAAACAGAAGTCACCGATTCAATCACCGGGCTGGAGCCATCGAGTCGAGCCTTCAATCGCACGCGCTCTTTCGTAGGAATCGAGAGCAGGTGATATACGACCTCAAAACGTGGTTCTGACGGATACCAATCCACGCACGTCAGGTCGGCAAGATAGTTAAAAGGGCAGTCCGGCGAATCACGCAAAATGGCGCAAACTTCGCGGATGGTTTCCTTTTGCACCCAGATCGTCAGTTCATCGCGATCAAATTTAACGCTTTGGGGTACCGCCGGATTCCACTCCAACAGCCGCGCTAAAGCTGGATGGGCTTTTAGCTCCTCAATGTTGGTGATTGCAGGCGCGAGGGCCATTAAATGTCACCTCGCTTCATCGCAGTCAAACCCCAGTCGAGCACGCCTTTTTTCCAAACATAGAAGAGTCCGACCAGCACGATTGCGATGTAAACCATCATCTCCCAAAAGCCGAACATCTTCAGTTCGCGCAGAATTACTGCCCAGGGATAGAGAAAGACCGCTTCCACGTCGAACAAAATAAAAAGCATGGCCACCAGGTAAAATTTGACGGAAAATCGACCGCGAGCGTCGCCAATCGGCTGGACTCCACATTCATAGGGAGACATTTTGGCGAGGCCCGGCTTATGCTGGCCAATCAGCCACGAAAGGGTCACGATCGTGCTCGCAAGGACTGTGGCGATGCCAAAATGCATCAGGAGGGGCAGGTAGCGAGCGAAATAATTGTCCGGCATAGGAAGAGCTATATATAATCTGCGCCAACTAGTAAACGTTCCAGATTAGTTTCGCCTGACAGAAGTGTCAAGTTAAGTGCGACACTTAAGGCATTTAGCAGCATTCAAGTTTCATTATGGTATTCGTTTCATCCGGCGTAACCTGTCTAGACGAGAATCAGGAAAGCCTGTCCGCATGATTTTTGGCTTCAATACCGACGTTAAGCACGAAGATACTGTGTACCACGTGCAGAGCGAAGCGCGTGAAGGTGAGCAGTTGCTGCAGACGCAAGTCTTCGTCCGCGGTCGCTGCATAGGCAAGCGCGCCATTCCCTATGGCACCGGCGCAGTCGCTGGCGATAATGACCAGGATAAGGAGAAGAAACTCCGCGATTTGCATCGGGAAATGCTCGAGGCTATCCGCGAAGGGCGGCTCGAATCCATTTTCGATAAGCGCGACACGCCGGAAACCCTTGCAGCGGTGAAAGAACTTGAGCTGGAGTGGGTAAACGCGAAATCCGTGCATTCGAGCGGATCTCTGACCATGCAAATTCGCGTCACCGACGGAGGCGCCACCGTGCAAGGCGCGCGGCTCACCTTGCGATTTGCCCGTCCTGATGCCGCGCCCTACTATGCGCAAGTCCTCACCGACGCCAAAGGCAACGCCGAAATGAATATTCAAGTGAACGAAAAATTGCTCCCTGATTCTTCGGTTCTAGTGCAAGCCAGCTTCGGAGGTCGAACCGCCACCAGAAAATTCCAGCTTCGCGCCACCGTATAAGACTATCTGCGGTATAAGGTTGTCTGTAGAGACGCGGCTTGCCGCGTCTCCCCGCGTGCGCAATTCCGGGTGCAGTCGGAGACGCGACAAGTCGCGTCTCTACAGAGAGGTTTAGAAATGCGAGAATCGATACGATGACCTTGACCAGATCTTAACCAGATGAACTTAACCATCAATGGAGAAACGCAGTCCTCTTCTGCCGAAACGCTCGGCGCGTTGGTCGAACAGCTGGGCATGAAGTCCGACCGGGTGGCCATCGAACTGAACCGTGAAATCGTCCCCCGCGATCAATGGCCGAAGACAGCGCTGCAAGAAGGCGACCGTCTCGAAATCGTTCATTTCGTCGGTGGCGGCTTGACATAGCGGGTTGTCCGGCTTATGGCGACTAGATTAGTTACAATGATGAATTGTCGTCCCGAGCGAAGCGCCAGATTAATTGCAATTGTGAGTCACCCCGAGCGAAGCGAGGGATCTGCAGTT
>PLBX01000081.1 GCA_003135495.1 Acidobacteriaceae bacterium
GCGGTGGTTGTCTTTGGAGCCCTGAACAAAGAAGCGTGCCGACTCGGGTGTGTTCTGATAATCATCGCCGCTTTTCGAGAGCAGCTTGAAGGCGACGAGCGCGTTGAGCAGCATGCCTGCAGCACGGGCATTAGCGTGGATTTTGGCTCCAATCTGTTGGGCAGTGGCTCCGTCCCCGACAGCGGTAAAGATGTCGAGTTCAAGCGCCGTGAGAAGGCAACGGCTGGGCATGTAGCCGCGGATCATCTGATCGAGGCGATCGGGCAGCATCCCTGATTTCTCGCGGGCAGCCATTGCAGCGCGGAATTGTTCCCCATGCTCCACTGCCATGGCCTTCATCGCAGGGGCATCGTTCCATACGAGATGATCGACGGGCTTGCCGTCACGGAGATGCGCACCAACGATTTCGGGTACATCAGACGGTTGCACACGCCGGTACCAAACCCCTGCCGGATAGACGACGATCACCGGACCTTCATCACACAGTCCCATGCAGCCGCAGGCAGTCAGTTGTACGTCGTGGTTGAGGCTGCCCGCCTGTATCTCACGATCTAGCGCATCGAGCACACCAAACGAGCCGCTGCTCGGGCAGGAGGGAATGCCTTCTGGTTTTTGCTGTGTGCAGACGAAAAGATGAAAGCGGAACGGTTCCATCGCAGTCTCCAGCTTAGATTAATGTTAGTGCTTTATTCTCGGCGGCGCACAGCTGATTCTGGGAATCTCGATGAATGCGGCTTGGTAATTCTGTGTAATTCAGGTGCGTTTGGAACCTGGCCGAACGAGCCAGCGAGTCACTAACAGACACAAGTGGAAGAACTCCGCGAGATTGATGTGGATGCATCACGTCACGTTGAAATGTGACGTGTGTCCTTGTGCCATTTTGCTTTCAGGGCTGGAATGGAATGGTCAGTCGTCAGACCAATTCCGATGATGGCCACTGCATTATCCGCAGAAGTCGAGTTCGAATAACCCGCCCGCCCGTAAAAAGGGGAGGGTTTCATTCACCCCGACGTTTTCCGGTAAGGAGTTTTGAGCGAGAAAAGAAGACCAATTCTTGACAATCTTTCAGGAGGATGCCTATGGCCACGAATGTGACCTCCTTAGTACCGACCGAACCCAAGATCGTTAACCGCTGGGTTCAAATGTGCGCCTGCATAATCGCGATGATGGCGATCGCGAATCTTCAATATGCCTGGACGCTTTTCACCAAACCCTTAACTTCAAACCTGCACGCGACCTTGGCCGCAGTGCAGATCGCATTTGCCGCATTCATCTTTTGTGAAACCTGGCTGGTCCCCTTCGAAGGTTATCTGATTGATCGTATCGGGCCGCGGCTGGTTATCGGGATCGGCGGCCTGCTGGTGGGCGCGGGCTGGATAGGTTCTGGCTACTCCAACACGATCACCGGCCTTTACATCTGGTACGCGATCGGTGGAATAGGCGCCGGCGCCGTTTATGGCGGCTGCACCGGCAACGTGCTGAAGTGGTTCCCCGATCACCGCGGACTTTGCGCGGGCATTGTCTCCGGCGCTTATGGCATCGGCACCGCGGTGACCGTCGCTCCAATCGAGAAAATGATCCATGCTTCCGGTTATCAACACGCGTTCATCTTTTGGGGCATAGTGCAGGGCATCATCGTGACCGTGGCGGCCATGTTTATCGTGGCACCGACCAAGGGATGGCTGCCCAAAGCGTGGAAGCCCGTGGCCAGAGTCCATCAAGCCAAGACGGACATGACCTGGATGGAGATGCTGAAGCAACCATCTTTTTACCTCATCTACGTCATGATGACGTTGGTGGCATTCGGCGGCCTCGTCGTCACTTCGCAACTCAAGGAGATTGCCGGTTTCTACAAAGTGGATAAGGTCATCATTGCCTGGGGCCTATCCGCGGCGATTCTTGCGATCCAGTTGAACCGCATCGTAAATGGCGTCACCCGTCCCCTGTGGGGCTGGATCTCCGATCACATCGGTCGGGAGAACGCCATGTTCACCGCATTTCTGATCGAGGGTATTGCGGTATTTGCCTGGTTGCAGACCATCGGCAGGCCGGTGATGTTCGTTCTTCTGTCGAGCCTGGTGTTCTTCGCCTGGGGCGAGATTTTCTCGCTGTTCCCCTCGCTCACCGCGGACCTGTACGGCAGGACATGGGCCACCACGAACTACGGCATCGTCTACACCGCGAAGGGTACGGCAGCCATTTTTGCCGCTCCGGTCGCCGCCTACGTGATGTTCAGGACAGGCTCGTGGATCCCTGTGTTCTACGTCATGATCGCCTGTGATCTCACCGCCGCCTTCATGGCGCTGCTCTGGTTGAAGCCAGTGGCGACGCGCGCGATTGCTAAGGCGGAGGGACTGGCGCTGTCTGCGGAATTGGCGCAAGCCCTTAAGGCCAAAGAGGAAGAGGACAAGAAAGATTTGGGCCGGGTTGCATAGATTTGCCGTTTCTGCGAGCAGTCGTCTCCGGCTCGGACAGGCTGGCAGCTCCGCCTGCCAGAGCCGGAGTTTGCGGTCCCATCACGACCAACGGTGCTGTCGGTCGTTGGAGATCGCAGCCCAAAGGGCATAGCTTTAGCGTAAAGTTCCGAGTCCTTCTCTTTTCGTAAATCGGCCCAGCAGGTCGGACTCAAGAAGGGCTCCTGCAAGCCGAACATAGTACCGCTGATTGAAAGGAGGAATCTTATGGCAGCCAGTCCAATCCAATCATCGCTCCGGAAGAAGAGATTGCTGAGGAGCAGAAAACCCAGAAGACTTACGAGCCGCCACTGCCGCCGAGACCGGCAGCCCCAAAACGGGCCAAGGGCATCCTGTTCGAGATTTTCGAGGGGCACCAAGACTT